>DSDZ01000130.1 GCA_011048475.1 Bacteroides sp.
GGCCATTTGTGACAGTTGGTTATCGCCTTGAAGACCTTGAGCTGCTGCTCGAACTGCTGCTTGAGCGGCTGTAAGATCCGCTGCTGCGGCTCGGGCTGCTGCTTGGCCGGCTGTAGGATCCGGAGCTGCGGCTCGGGCTGCTTGGCCGGCTGTAGGATCCGGAGCTGCGGCTCGGACTGCTTGGCCGGCTGTAGGATCCGGAGCTGCGGCTCGGGCTGCTGGACCTGTTGTAATAGCTGCTGCTACGGTTGGGAGTATTCCCCTGCTGCGGCGTATATGTGCGGCTGCGGTTGGGAGTTGTACTCCTGTTATAACTGGGCGTTGTGCTCGTGCGGGGCTTGCTGTAACTGGGCGTGTAGGTTCTCTGCTGGTTTGTGCTCGTGCGCCGCTGAACCTCTGTAGGCGGAGTGGTCCTGGTTGTTCTCACCGTACCGGGAGCCTCGCTCCTCCTCACATTGCCCTGGTCCTGGGTCCTCTGTACATTGCCCCGTTCGGTCCGGGTCTGTTCGGTCCTCTGGGGGGTGCGGACCTGATCCGTACCCTGCCTAGTATCGCGGGTGACGCCCGTATTCGTCCTGGTCGCACCGGGATCCCTCACCGTGGAGGATTCCCTGGTCACACCTGAGGTGCGGGATGATTCCGAACGGTCCCTGTATTTCGGATCAAGGTAGGTCGATCCTTTTGATCCGCCGTACCGCGTATCAGATCCCCTCGAATATCCGTAATAATGCCTGTTGTCCATCCTGCCGTAAAGGTAGCTGCGGGAAGATCCGAACCGGTCATAGAATCCGTGGTAGTACCCGGAATAGTATCCGCTCCAGTAAGATCCCCTGTAGTAGGGAGAATACCCGTAATAGCCCCCGTAGTACCAGGGTGAATAATAGGAATAATACCATGGGTCATAGAAACCGTAGTAATCCCAGCCCCAGTATGAAGGATAGTAAGAATACCTGTAGGGCCATCCGTAGGAATAGCTGAATCCCCATCCAGGATGTCCCCATCCGATATGCATCCCCCAGTGCATGGGGCGTCCGGTGTACCAGTAGAGACTGGTGTAATAAGGATCATAGTAGTCCCATCCGTAGTAGTAGTCCGAGAACCTCCGCAGGTTTGAGGAGTAGTAGTAATCGTTGGGATCGTAATAATAGTTATAATTGTTCACGATCACCGGTGCACTTTCCTCGCCGTACTGCGAAACCTGGTTGATGGAATCATACTGATCATACTGGGACGCATACGCAGCCTCACTTCCCTGAGGTTCGTAGGTTTCACCGAGCATTTCAGCTTCTTTCTCCATCCTGTATCTTTCATAGTCACTCAGTTCCTCTTCCTGGTATCCCTCGGGTTCGGCATACACCGGCTCCCTGGGAACAGGCTGTGCAGCCATGGCTTCTTCGGCTGTCACAACGGGCCCCTGAGTCACAACAGGCGCCTGACTAACAACATCATCCGGATTGTAATACACATCATCGTATTCTCGTGATGCGGTATATCTGGATGAGCTGCAGGAAGCCAGGATCAATGCTGAGCCAAGTAAGGCAATTGTTAATGTTTTCATAGTGGTACCTCCCGGTGTTTTTTGCATCTTGTTTTTTTACTATTATAAAACAAAGTTCGTGCCAAAACTGGGCGTAATCGGATCTGGTTCCATGCAAGATAACAAATATTCAGGTATGCCCTCCTGATTTTATCACAAAGTATTGCACCGGGGTCACCATCCGGGCAGTGAATGGTCCATCTGATGCACCGAGTGGTTATACAGCGGGATACGCCTCGGCTGATAGGTGTTACCCATTCTCGGATTGTTCTCCTGGGTATAGATCCATAGTGATTCCTTGTCCCATACCAGGATCTCATCCCGCGCATCCCCGGTCATGTCCTGTACCAGGTAGCATAGCTCCGGGTGTCCGTCCGACGGAAAATCCACGGCCAGCATGCCGGTTCCGTCATAGAGTCCCCCGGACACCGTATCAGTGCCGGTGATAAAAAATTCTTCCCCGTCCCCTTTCCAGTTCACCGGCACGCACCTGTTCAGCCCGGAAGAAACCATAAACCTGTGTCTGATTTTCCCGGATGCATCCGTGATATGCATCAGCCCGTCGCTTCCCCACTGGTTGGAGGTGACGATTTCCAGTCCCGGCTCTTCGGCGTTGAAGTTGGCCACGCTGAAATAACGAACATGGCCCATGGTGTGCTGTTTGAGGAGGTTCCCGCTGAGATCAAAATAAAGCAGGCCCCAGTCCCCCGCCGCATATACAAGGCAGGGCATACTTCCTCCGTCCCCGTTCAATTCGTATCCCGAGACCCCGTTGCACCGGTCCCCGATAAATGCACCTGCATCAAACAATCGTACGCCTGAGGGCCCGAATGCGGTATACCCCGTCAGCACTTCCGGGGAACCGTCACTGTCCATATCGTACACCAGCGGCTGTGACCCGGTCTCCAGCTCCTTATCCCACAGCATTTCCAGCTTCTCATTGAGTACAATGATCCAACGATCCCTGTCCGACAGGAGGATGCAGTTGTCCCGACCGGTGCCAAGAAGGTCTCCGAAGCTGAGGGAACAGATTGATTCCGGGGCCGTCGGCAGCCTCCTGCTTCTCACCGGGGAACCGGTGCGGCCGTTCAGGATCCGGATCCAGCCCCTGTCGAAAAAAATCACCTCACGCTTTCCGTCCCCGTCCAGATCATGGACCTGCACGGGCTGTTCCACCCCGAGGGTGACCTGTTCAAAAGCCGGATCCCCCGACTGCCAGATCAATTCCCCTTCCAGGTCCATCGCACTGATCAGCCGGACCGGTCCCGGATCGCCTCCTTCACCCAATCCGGCACGGACCAGGACTATCTCCTTGTTCCCGTCCCCGTTCAGATCCCCCAACCGGATGTTCTGATCCGTTCCGAACCCGGGTGTATCAAGCTTTTTCCATCGGACCATGACCGGGTGCTCCGCGATCCTGTAATCCGTTCTCCTCTCGATCTGTCTTCTCCTCCTGTTCAGGCGCCGCTGCTCCCCTCTCAGCAGCTGCACCTCTACCCGGTGGAAGCGGGCTGGAAGATCGGAAAGCAGCCCGATTTTCCCCGAGGGATAGGTCTGATCCCTGGCGTACATGCTGACGGAATCATTGAGGATGGCATGAATATCGCCCTTCCGCACCGACACCAACGCATGGAACCGGTCGCCCGGCGTCCATACCAGGGGCTTGATATTCAATATCTTTTCGATGGAACGAAGGGGAGTGACCGGCTGCTGGATGAGTTTCAGGGTGACCGTATTTCCCTCGATCCCGAAGAAATAATAGCTGGCGGGATGGTGGTACCGGAACACCACCCCGCATTTGTCGAATTTGTCCATGGGTGTGAACTCCACATCCAGGGTATAATCCCGCCAGAGTGTATCCCCTGCGACGATCATTGGATGGGTGATCAGGCTCAGCGGTTCATACAGCGCATTCAGGTTGGTAAATGTCTGTGCAAGATAATGGTGCCCCTCTTCCCCCCCGATCTGCCATGCCTCATCGAATCCCTCATGCCTGAAACTTGCGGCCAGAGACCACTTTCCCAGTTTTCCCCGTTCGGGAATATAATACACTGCCGGATCGGAGGGATCATTGAAGGGAACGGCTCCGGATTCAAGCTGCTGGAATCCGTCCGAAAATACGGTCGTCTGCATCACATTGCCCGAGCAGGCAGATAGCAGAAGAATGGCCGCGAAAAGCAGGATCTTTGTTTTGCAGAAACCCGGAAGCATGTCTGAAAAATCGCTCCGGTAAATATACGGGAAATCATACTGCTTCCCAATTTCGCCTCTTTAAAAGAATCTTTAATATATTTACATACAGAATGGAATTTTTGGAATGCGTCTGAGCCCGCTTCTTATATGCATGTTCATCAGCCAGTCACTGGTTGCACAGAAACCGGTCATCCTCTCAGATTATATCCAGCAGGTTTCCATTTCCGACCATCAGATCAGCTTCCTGGACGATCCTTCCTGCACCACCCATCCCTCCGAGCTTTTTTCCGGAATGGTGGATGAACATTTCCAGGAAGTGGATTTCAGCAATCCGGATGCCGCCCTGCTGAATCCCGTCCCGGGGACCTGCATCTGGTTCAGGTTTCAGTTCGTGAACCGTTCCACCCGGCAGTTCTCCTTCCATCTTCAGCCCAATCTGTTCTCCGAGTTCAGTGAGTTCAGGCTGTACCAGAGATTTGACAACGGGCTCATCACTGTCAGGAAATCCGGTAATATCATCATTCCGAGGAATAAAGATGTGAACATCGGCGGTGCAGACGATCTCCGCCTGTTCCTCCCTCCCGGCAAATCCGACACCCTTTACCTGCGGGTGCTCCTCTCCGAGGAATCGGTGCTGTCGGATCTGACATTTACCATTTCCACCCATCAGAACGTCATCCAGAAAGACCGTTCGAAACGATTGATCTTCGGGATCTTCGTTGGGATTATGCTGATCATGATCCTTTACCACATCCCTTTCTACGTCAGGGCCAGGGAGACCAGCTACCTGTATTACATCCTCTATATCCTGGCCTTTCTGGTTTTCTTCATCCACAAGGAGGGATACATCTATGAACTCACTCCCCGGTTCACATCCGCCCCGGTCAATATCTTCCTGCTGGAGATCTTTCTGCTCTTTTTCCTGCTGTTCGGAAGATCTTACCTGGACACCCGCAACACCCTGCAGTCGTGGGACACCATCCTGCTGCTCGCTGTCTGGTTCACGGTGGGAGGGCTCATTCTGAGCCTGACCATCCTGCTGCTCCAGGGGACAGGCATCTTCGTTCCGGTATTCATCCAGCTGGGAGGGCTGGCCATCAACATTGTCTCTGCCATCGGCTCCCTTTTCCTGGCGGTTGTCCCTGCCATGATCCTCACCAGGGAGAACTTTCAGCCGGCAAGGTATTTCCTCTTCGCCAACCTGTTCCTGATCCTGGGGATCTCGCTGAACTATGCCCTGAAGGAATATTCTCTCGGAAAGCACAGCCTGGAGCTGGGAGTCACCCTGCAGATCCTCGCTTTCTCCATCGGTCTGAGCGAAAGGCTCAACCTGCTGAAGAGGAGCAAAGATGTGGCACAGCGCCGCATCATTGACCAGCTCAGGGAAAATGCCGCACTGAAGGACAAGGTGACCCGGGAGCTGGAGGACAAGGTGCGCGAGCGCACTTTTGAAATACAGGCGCAGAAAGAGCAGATCGAGAAGCAGAACAAAGAGATCAAGTACAGTTTCGACTATGCCAAAAAGATCCAGAACACGGTCCTTCCCCGGCACGAGGTGTTTGATAACCTTTTCGGCGAACACTTCATATTCTTCAAACCCCGGGATATTGTGAGCGGGGACTTCTACTGGATCACGCACAAAGACCATAGAATATTTCTCACCGCGGCCGACTGCACGGGGCACGGGGTGCCCGGATCGCTGATGAGCATGCTGGGAATTACGATGCTCCACGAGATCGTGAACGAGAAGAACATCACCCACTCTGATGAGATCCTGAACCAGCTGCGGCTGAGCATAGCCAGGACCCTGAAACAGGAGGGAAAGATCGGCGAGCAGAAGGACGGGATCGACATGGCCCTGGTCATTTACGATACCAGGGAACGCCGGCTGGAATTCTCGGGCGCCAACAATCCCATCTACATCGTCAGGGACGGCGAAATGATGGAATACAAGGGGAACAATATGCCCGTGGCCTACTACGACAACATGACGGATTTCACCCGCTACCACATTGAGATGAAGCAGGGCGACCGGGTCTATATGTTTACGGACGGATTCCCGGACCAGTTCGGGGGTCCCCAGGGGAAGAAATTCAAATACAGGCCTTTCAAGGACCTTCTTCTGGAGATCCACGAACGGCCCATGGAGGAACAGCGCAGGATCCTGAACCTGATCTTTGACGAATGGAAGGGAGATCTGAGCCAGATCGATGATGTGCTGGTCATCGGATTGAGACTTTAGTTTCAGCACGTCGCCATTTTTTCCTTTCTTTGTATCGCGAGACTGTCTCAAATGGCGTTTTTCTGCTCTTGCTGAGGGATGCTTTCTCGTAATTTGAACTCCTAACACATTCTGCAAAACATGGCGAAAGTTTTAACGAGCAGGGAAGAGAACTACGCGCAATGGTACAACGACCTGGTGCTGAAATCGGGCCTGGCCGAGAATTCCGCTGTCAGGGGCTGTATGGTGATCAAACCTTACGGGTATGCCATCTGGGAAAAAATGCGCGACGAGCTGGACCGGATGTTCAAAGCGACCGGGCACGAAAATGCCTATTTCCCCCTGTTCATCCCCAAATCCTTCTTCAGCAGGGAGGCCGAACACGTGGAGGGTTTTGCCAAGGAATGTGCGGTGGTCACCCATTACAGGCTGAAGCATGACGAAGCCGGGGGGGGGATAACCGTTGATCCCGAAGCGAAACTGGAGGAGGAGCTGATCATCCGTCCCACTTCGGAAACCATCATCTGGAACTCCTACAAGAACTGGATCCAGTCCTACCGCGATCTGCCCATTCTGATCAACCAGTGGGCCAACGTGGTCCGGTGGGAAATGCGCACGAGGCTGTTTCTGCGCACCGCCGAATTTCTCTGGCAGGAGGGACACACCGCACATGCCACCCGGGAGGAAGCCGTGGAAGAGGCCATGCGGATGATGGGGATCTATGCGGAATTCACGGAGAATTTCCTGGGCATTCCGGTGATCACGGGTACCAAAACAGAGTCGGAAAAATTCGCGGGTGCGGTTGAAACCTTCACCCTGGAAGCGCTGATGCAGGACGGGAAAGCCCTGCAGGCGGGCACTTCCCATTTTTTGGGCCAGAATTTTGCCAGGGCCTTTGACGTGCAGTTCACCAACCGGGAAGGAAAACTGGATTATGTGTGGGCCACTTCCTGGGGCATGACCACCCGCATGATCGGAGCGCTCATCATGGCCCATTCCGACAACAACGGTCTGGTGCTTCCCCCAAAGGTGGCCCCGATCCAGGTGGTGATCGTTCCCATCTTCAAAGGTGCGGACGAATATCCGCCCATCGCAGAAAAGGCGGAAAGGATCAAAAAGGAACTGGCAGACGCGGGCATCTCTGTTAAATTTGACGACCGGGACACGCATAAACCCGGCTGGAAATTTGCAGAGTACGAGCTGAAAGGTGTACCTTTAAGAATTGCCCTGGGTCCGCGCGACATCGCACAGGGGACCCTGGAACTGGCCAGAAGGGATACCCTGGAGAAGCAGGTGGTTCCGGCGGAAGGAATCGCAGCGCGCATCGCATCGCTGCTCCAGGAGATCCAGGAAAACATCTACCGAAGGGCCCTGAAATTCCGGGAGGAAAACACCCACAGGGTGGAGAACTGGGAGGAGTTGTTGGATGTGCTGGAACGAAGGGGCGGATTTGCGCTGGCGCACTGGGACGGAACCAGTGAGTCGGAGGAGCGGATCAGGGAAACAAAGGCCACCATCAGGTGTCTGCCCCTGAACGGGGAGAAAGAGACGGGTAAATGCGTGGTGAGCGGGAAGCCGTCCGGCCGGAGGGTTGTCATTGCAAAAGCATATTAATCAAATCCAGATATTCATGAACCGATATTTTGTTCTACCGTTCCTCCTCGCCGGAATGCTCCTGGGGCTTCAGGAATGCGGCACGGAGGACCAGATGCATGACCTCTATGCGGGCACATCCCCTTCTTTTCAGATCACCGATAACGGATCTGTCCGTCAGCTCCCGCCCAGATCGCTCTTTATCAGACTGATGGATCAAAATATTGAATTTGAGGGGAACCTCTACCCGGTCAAAATAGTATCGGAAGACGGGGACCAAGTGCGCTTTGAGGCGGATTTTCCTCTTGGAGAAGGCCTGAACGTGTCCGGAATGACCTTCATAAAACAGGAACAGCTCCTTATGCTTGACATCGATGGCCAGGAGAAAGGCGTGAAGCTTTCGCCCCATGAGCAGATAATCGAAAAAAAAGTCAGCCAGTTTGCCCGGGTGGACCTGACGGCCGACATCTCCCATCTGTCCGCGAATCAGAAGGAGATGCTGGGCCTGCTCTTCCGGGTGGCGGATATCATGGAGGAGATTTACTGGGAAGAGGTGTTCCCGGGGAGGGAAACCGTGCTGGGCTCCCTGGCGAACGAGGATCTGGTCAGGTTCTTCAACATCAACTACGGTCCGTGGGAAAGGCTGAACGGGAACCTCCCCTTCATGCCGGGCTACGGTCCCAAACCTGCCGGCTCGGGATTCTATCCGGCCGACATGACGGTGGAAGAGTTCGCATCCATCAATGATGAATCCAAAAACAGCCAGTACACCCTTATCAGGAGAAACAACCGGGGAAAGCTGGATGTGGTCCCCTACCATGTGGCCTTCTCGGAAAGGGTGGAAGAGGCAGCGGAACTGCTGAGAGAGGCAGCCGGACTGGCCGGGAATGAAGCATTCGGCAAATACCTGTCGCTCCGCGCCGAGGCGCTGCTGACGGATGACTATTATCTGTCGGATCTGGCGTGGATGGACATGAAAGACAATGATATCGACTTTATCGCCGGTCCCATCGAGAACTACGAAGACGCGCTGTTCAACTACAAGGCAGCCCATGAATCATTCATCCTGATCCGGGACAGGCAGTGGAGTGAGAAGCTTGCCTTCATCAGTTCGCTCCTGGAGGAGATGCAGAAAAACCTGCCCGTTCCCGATGCATACAAACAGGAGGTGCCGGGCTCCGGCTCCGACCTGGGAGCATACGATGCGGTTTATTATGCGGGCGACTGCAACGCGGGGAGCAAGACCATTGCCATCAACCTGCCCAATGACGAAAGGGTGCAGTCGGCCAAAGGATCCCGCAAGCTGCAGCTGAAGAATGCCATCCGGGCCAAATTCCAGGAGATCCTGGTCCCCATCAGCAACGTGCTCATTGCGGAGGATCAACGGGAACATGTCACCTTTGACGCCTTCTTCGAAAACACCATGTTCCATGAGGTGGCACACGGACTGGGACTGAACCAGACCATCAACGGAAAAGGGACCGTCCGCATGGCACTGAAGGAACAGTACGCCGCATTGGAGGAAGGGAAAGCCGATATCCTCGGGCTGTACCTGATCACCCGGATGCATGAACAGGGCCACCTGGGAGAACATGACCTGATGGATAATTATGTCACCTTCATGGCCGGCATTTTCCGCAGTATCCGTTTCGGAGTGGCCAGCTCACACGGAAAAGCCAACATGATCAGGTTCTACTACTTCCAGGAAGCAGGCGCATTTGAAAAGGACCCGGAAACGGGGACCTACCGGATTGATTTCGGGAAAATGCAGCAGGCCATGAACGATCTGGCCGCGATGATCCTGACCATCCAGGGGGACGGCGATTACGAAGCCGCCGGAAAACTGGTGGAAGAGAAGGGCTTCATCCGGGAGGAGCTTCGTTCCGATTTGAACCGGCTCGGGGACCTGAACATTCCCGTGGACATTGTTTTCAACCAGGGTCCCGATCTTCTCGGACTGAATTAAACGAGGCCGCAGCAGCGCTGCCATCCGGACCATGCTGGAACAGTTCACATCCTATCTGAAAGCACAGCAGCTTTGCTCGGAGGGTGACCGTGTGCTGCTGGCCGTGAGCGGAGGGATTGATTCGGTGGTGATGACCCATCTTTTCTGCCGGTCGGATTTCAATTGCGCCATCGCCCACTGCAATTTCCAGCTGCGGGGAAAGGAATCGGATGCCGAGGAAGCATTCGTCAGGTCCTTCGCATCATCCCTCGAACTACCTGTCTATGTGAGACGCTTTGATGTGGAGGAAAGGTGCAGGGACAAAGCGATCTCCGTCCAGATGGCGGCCAGGGAACTGAGGTATGAGTGGTTTGAGGAACTGATCCGGGAGCACCGGTTCCATGCGGTAGCCACCGCACATAACCTGAATGATTCGGTGGAAACGGTACTGATGAACCTTTGCCGCGGAACGGGCATCAGGGGCCTGACCGGGATCCCTCCCAGGAACGGGAACGTGATCCGGCCCCTCCTGTACGCCACCCGGTTGCAGATCAGCCGCTATGCTTCCCGTCACCAGATCAGCCACCGGGAAGATTCCAGCAACCTTGGGACGGAATACAGCCGGAACAAGATCCGGCACGATGTGATCCCCGTCATGGAGCGGATCAACCCGTCCTTTATCGGGACAATGGCCCGGAACATGGACCGGATGAAGGAGGTCGCCGCCATTTTCAGTGACGCGGTGGACCGTACGCGGGAAAGGATCTTCGTCAGGGAGGGCGACCGCATCCGGATCGGCATCGATGCGATCAGGGAGCTCACCCCGCTTCGTACCTGGCTGTTTGAGCTTTTTACACCTTTCGGCTTCACCCGTTCCCAGTGTGAAGGGATGGAGAAGATCATGGATGCAGAACCGGGACGCAGGTCCATTTCCACCACCCACCAGCTGTTCAAGGACCGGGACCACCTGATCCTTCTCCCCTCCCGCCGGAAATCATTTGAAAGGTATTACCTGGACAGTCCGGAAAAGGTATCCCACCTGCCCTTCCCCATGGATGTGGAAGTCATGCCGCGCCGCCATCTGGAGCGGATCCCCGGCGACAGCAGCATCGCCTGCCTGGATCATGACCTGATCCAGTTCCCGCTGACCATCCGTCACTGGTACCACGGTGATTACTTTTATCCCCTGGGGATGGACCAGATGAAAAAACTGAGCGACTTCTTCGTGGATTTGAAGATCCCCCTGCCGCTGAAAGAGCGGATCTGGGTGCTGGCCTCGGGCAGAAAGATCGTCTGGATCATGGGGTACCGGATCGACGACAGGTTTAAGATCACCGAAAAAACAAAAACCGTCCTGCTACTCCGGTTCCAGGCCGAGGTTGTTTCTCAGCAGGTGAAAGAAATCCTTTAACTGCTCCTTGTCCCGCATTTTGATCATCCCGATCAGATTGTCCAGCCGGTCCCGGATCTGTTCCACCTGATCGAGGCTGTAGGGGCTCAGCAGGATCTCCGTGAGCAGGTAGTCGTCTTCCGACAAAAGCCCCCTGGCGATGTCCAGGTGTTTCCTGAAGGTGGTGCCCGGTGCCTCCTGTTTCTTCATGCATGCCGCAAACACCATAGTGGAGGAGAAGGGGATGGAGAGGGAATAGGCGATGGTTTCGTCATGCTCCTCGAACGAAAACTCGTGGACCCTGATGTGCAACCCTTCGTAAAATTCCCTGAAAAAGTTCTTTCCCTCCGGGTCCGATTCGGAGATGATAATGGCATTTTCCGACCGCAGATCCTTCACGTTCCCGAAGGTGGGACCGAACATGGGGTGCGTGGAGACAAACGGCCTGTTCAACTTCCCGTAAAATCCGGCCAGGCCGCTTTTCACGGAAGTGATGTCCGCCAAAATGCACCCCTGCGGGATGTAGGGCAATATTTCCTCGAACACCGGAATGGTCTTGTCCAGACCCACCGCATTGATCAGCAGGTCGGGGGAAAAGTCAAGGATCTCCTCATGATAGAGGAATTTCCTGGAGTTGAAAAAATACTTCAGCCTGCCCCGGTCCACGTCATAGATCCCGACTTCGTAATCCAGGCACAGCGATTCAACCAGCCATGAGCCCATGTTCCCGGCTCCGATTACAGCGATGCGCATCTTGTATTATACGAATTTTGGTTTATTTACTCTGGCAACGGCCTGTGACTGCAGCATCAGATCCGCCATGACCACGGCTGCTGCAGCTTCCAGCACCACGGGCACCCGCAGCGCGATACAGGTATCGTGCCGTCCTTCGATCTTCAGCGTTTCCACCTTTCCGGTCCTGAAATTCATGGTCTGCTGCGGTTGGTGGGTACTGGAAGTGGGTTTCACGGCCACCCTGAAAAGGATCTCATTCCCGTTGGTAATCCCGCCGTTGATCCCCCCCGCATGGTTGGTTTCCGTGGTACCGTCCTTTCCCACAATATTGTCATTGTGCTCACTGCCTTTCATTTTAGCCGCCCTGAAGCCCGAACCGAATTCAATCCCCTTGATGGCGGGAATGGAGAACACAAGGTGGCTCATGACCGATTCCACCGAATCAAAAAAAGGTTCGCCCAGTCCCACAGGCACCCCGCTGATCCTGCATTCCACGATCCCCCCGATGGAATCCTGCTCCTCCACGGCCCGGTTTACGGCCCCCTCTATATCGCTGCTGCCGCCGGCTTCTGTTAAAAACGCGGTCACCTCTGCCGGGAGGATGATCTTCCGGGCAATCACCCCTGCCGCCACCAGACCCAGGGTCAGCCTTCCCGAAAAATGCCCCCCACCCCGGTAATCCTGGTACCCCCCGAATTTCCTGGAGGCAGTGAAATCGGCATGGCCGGGCCGGGGGAAATCCACCAGGCGGCTGTAGTCGCCCGGCCGGGCGGAGGTATTCTCAAACACAATGGTGATGGGCGCCCCGGTGGTATACCCGTCGAACAGGCCGCTCATGATACGGGGGATGTCCGGTTCCCTGCGCGGGGTGGTGCCTATCCCGCCGCTCCTGCGCCTGGAAAAGTCCGCTTCAAAATCTTCCGTTTTCAGAGGGATCCCCGCGGGGCACCCGTCGATGACAATCCCCACCGATTTCCCGTGAGACTCGCCAAAGATACTGATCCTGAATAATCTGCCGAATGAATTCATGCTGGTCCGATGGTTTGAAAGATCTTTTTTAAACGGCGGTATGTGAGCTGTCCGGGTGCCGTCCCCGGTCCCTCTTCCGGTGCAGCGAAGGTGAACTCCGCTCCCAGGTAGGGAGCTGCCACCCTTGTGATCCTGCCCCGCTCACCCATCCCGATCACCACTTTCCGTCCAGGCAGTTCATAAAGCGAGAGCAGGTTACCGATATCCTCCCGGGAGTGTACCTGTGTGGCGATCTTGGCCACCGAGGCGCCCATCTGGTAAGCCTTTTCCAGGATGGCTTTCAACTGGTCCCCTCCCGGCGTCAACTCATGGTTGTGGTAGGAGACGATCACCTGGCATCCCTGCTCCACCGCATATCCCGCCAGCTCCCTGAAATACCCGGGGGAGGATTCGATTTCCAGGTCCAGGAAAGCCGCTCCCCGGTCGACGGAAGCTTTTAAAAGATCCATCCTTTCCGTGTCGTCCATGTTCCCGGGCCTGCAGGTGGCAACTACGCGAACGGATGCGGGGATTAAGGAAAAGAGCATCTTTGGTTCCTCCCGGATCAGGTCAAACCTGAGCTCGAGCATGTCGGCCCTGAGCCGGAGAATTTCCGGCAGCTGCTCTGAGCCCGCAATGCTAACACAGATCATGAAGCATTTGTTTTAGTTCATCCAGGGGGATTTCCCGGATAAAGGCGTTCCCCGGCCGATCCAGGAGAACAAAATGGATGATGTCACCGCTTTTTTTCTTGTCCTTCCGGATGTGCTCGTAGATCTGACCGGGATCGATCTTCCTATCCACGGGCAACCCTGACCGGGCAATCAATGATTCCAGCAGGGAGACCCCATCGGCCGGCAGGAAGCCAAGGGCATGTGAGAGCCTGGCCGCCAGCACCATTCCCAGGGCAACCGCCTCCCCGTGAAGCACCCCGTACTCCCGCTCGACGGCATGGCCCAGGGTATGCCCGAAATTGAGCAGCCTCCGGGTTCCGGACTCAAATTCATCCTGCTGAACGATATCCACCTTCACACTTACGGACCTGGTCACCACCTCTGTAAGCACCTGGTTGTCAAGAGTGAGAAGGTTCTCAATCCGGTCCTCCAGATAGCCCAGGAATTCCCTGCTTCTGATAGCGCCGTACTTGATCACCTCGGCGATCCCCGTCACATACTCCCTGCGTGCCAGTGTGGTCAGCAGGGAAAGGTCACACCATACGAAAGCAGGCTGGCGGATCACACCCACCATATTTTTGTAACCATCCAGGTCCACCCCGTTCTTTCCCCCGATACTGGCATCCACCTGGCCCAGCAGCGTGCTGGCGATGAATCCGAACCGCACTCCCCGCATGTAGGTGCTGGCGGCAAAACCGGCCACATCCGTGGCCACTCCCCCGCCGATCCCCACCAGCAGGGACGACCGGTCGACTTCGAGCCGGACCAGTTCCCTGTAAATCCGTTCCACGGTCTGCAATGTCTTGTGCTGCTCACCGGAAGGGATCAGCACCGCCGGAAAGGTGTCAAACAGCTTCCCGTGCAGCAACATCACCCGTTCATCCACCAGGAGGACCGGCAAGGGTTCCAGGTGGCGGAGTCCCGCGGAAAGGTTCTCCCCCACGGAGATCTCAGTCTCCGCCTGCGGGGTGGTCAGTTTGATCCTTTGCGCCATGGTCATTCTTCATTCATGATCCTGGTCTGGTGATTGATGGATTCCTGGTGGATGGAACGGAACAGGCGGACGATGAATTCTTCGCTCAGCCCTTTCCTGGTCCCCAGCTGCAGCCGGTTCTTCAGCATGTCGTCCCAACGCTTGGTCTGCAGGATGGTGATGTTATTGAGCTTCTTGTATGCACCGATCTTTTCGGCCACCTTCATCCGTTCTTCCAGCATGTTGATGATCCTGTCGTCCATTTTGTCAATCTGGTCCCTCAGGGCAGCCAGTGTGAGCATCAACTCTTCCTTTACCTCCGGATCCCTGAGTACGAGACGTTCCAGCAGTTTCTTGAGACCCTCCGGGGTCACCTGCTGGCTGGCATCGCTCAGTGCCTGGTCGGGATTGCAGTGGGTTTCGATGATCAATCCGTCGAAGTTCAGGTCCATGGCTTTCTGGGAAATGTCAAAAAGCAGTTCCCTGTTACCGCAGATGTGACTGGGATCCGTGATGATGGGCATCTGCGGGATCCTGCGGCGGAGTTCGATGGGGACCTGCCACTGGGGCACATTCCTGTAGAGGGTCCTGTCATAACTTGAAAATCCCCTGTGAATGGCGGCCATGCGCGTGATCCCCGCATTGTTGATCCGCTCGATGGCCCCGATCCACAGGTCCACATCCGGGTTCACGGGATTCTTGACCATGACCGGAATGTCCACGCCGCGGAGACTGTCCGCGATATCCTGGACCGCAAACGGATTGGCCGAGGTCCTGGCTCCGATCCAGAGAATGTCCACCCCGTACTTGAGTGCCTCGTACACATGCTTTACATTGGCCACCTCGATGGCAACCTGCATCCCCGTTTCTTTTTTAACCCGCTGCAGCCACCTGAGTCCGACAGAACCCACTCCCTCAAAAGAGTTGGGCCTTGTCCTGGGTTTCCAGATACCGGCCCTGAATATCCTGATCCCCATGGCTGCCAGGGGAACGGCGGTATTCATGACCTGCTCTTCGGTCTCCGCGCTGCACGGTCCCGCGATATAAACCGGTTTTTTAAAAAGCTGGCTTTCCGCCGGGGCGGATTCCAGATGTACGTCGACTACCATATTGCATCATTGATCAATCACCGATAACCCTTTTTCGTATTCCCCGAGGATGCCCAGTGAGGCGGTGAAGGGCCTGATGGCTTCCAGGGATTTCTGGTACATTGTGTAATCGTGGATCTCCACATCCACGTAGAACAGATATTCCCAGTCTTTTCCCACGATGGGCATGGACTGGATCTTGGCCAGGTTGATCTCGTAGTAGGACAGGATGGAAAGGATCTTTGAAAGGGATCCGATCCTGTGGGCCAGGGAAAAATAGATGGAGGCCTTGTTCACCTTCCCCGTCCCGACCGTGAATCCGTTCTCGGCCAGGATCAGGAACCTGGTGTAGTTCATCTTGTTGGTCTCGATGCTCTCGGCAACAACCTCAAGCCCGTATTTATCGGCTGCAAGCCGGCTGGAAATCGCACCGGCATCCCTGAGCTTTTTTCTGGCGATCTCCTCCGCACTCATGGCGGTGTCAATGCTCTCGATCAGCCTGATCCCGGGATACGCATCGAAAAAATCCTGGCACTGCAATATCGCCATGGGATGGGAGAATACTTCCCTGATGTCCTGGATCCTGACCCCGGGCAGGGCCACCAGGTTCTGTTTGATGCGCAGGAAGATCTCCCCGATGATGTGCATGCGGGTGGTGATGATCAGGTTGTAATTGGGAATAATGCTTCCTGCAAGGGAATTTTCAATGGCCATGATCCCGAAATCCGATTTTTTATTCTTCAGGGTGGAAAGCATGTCCCTGAAGGTTCTCGCCGGAAGGATCTCGATCTCCTCGTCCCTGAAA
>DSDZ01000131.1 GCA_011048475.1 Bacteroides sp.
AGGGAGAAGATGATCCGGGAAGACCGGCTGGACTGGGCACTGGGGGAGTTGATGGCATACGGTTCCCTCCTGCTCGAGGGACATCCCGTCCGGATCAGCGGACAGGACAGTGTGCGGGGGACTTTTTCGCACAGGCATGCGGGTATGGTGGTCACCGAATCCACCGAGAGCTATTTCCCCTTGCAACACATCAGCAGGGAACAGGCCCCGTTCAACATCTTCAACTCACCGCTGAATGAATACGGGGTGCTCGGTTTTGAGTACGGGTATGCCATGGCCTCACCCGAAAACCTGACCATCTGGGAAGCCCAGTACGGAGATTTCGCAAACGTGGCACAGGTGATCGTGGACCAGTATATCTCCAGTGCGGAAGAGAAATGGGGCATCATGAACGGACTGGCGCTCTACCTGCCTCACGGGTATGAGGGACAGGGACCCGAACATTCCAGCGCACGCATGGAACGGTTCCTCAACCTGGCAGCCAGAAGCAACATGCACCTGATCAACCCGACCACCCCGGCCAACCTGTTCCATGCCCTTCGCAACCATATGAAGAAAAAGAGCAGGGTACCGATGATCGTTTTCGCTCCCAAAAGCCTGCTCAGACATCCGCAATGCGTTTCCCGGATGGAAGACCTCGAAAAAGGAAAATTCGAGATGGTCTGTGACGATCCCGATACAGATGTTGAGGAGGTCAGGCGCGTGGTGTTCTGCAGCGGCAAGATCTATTACGACCTGCAGGCCAGAAAACAGGAACTGGGGGTGAAAGATATCGCCCTGATCCGCCTCGAACAAATCTTTCCGTTCCCGCAGGAACAGGTCAAACAGATCCTTCGCAAGTACAGGAACAACATGCTGACCCTCTGGGTTCAGGAAGAACCCGAGAACATGGGTGCCTGGTACTACATACGGAACACCATGAAAGAGACCGAAGTCATCCCCGTCACCCGCCAGCCCTCCGGCAGTCCGGCCACGGGGCTCTTTAAACTCCACGAGATGAGTCAGGTGGAGATCATCGACAAGGTGTTCAGGGCATGCACCTGTGAACTGCAGAATGTCTATTGCGGCCTGCAGTGCGTCATCGGAAGTTCCAGGAAAGAGATCCTGAAACAGCATTATTATTTTGAAAAAGAAGAAACCAAAAAAGAATAACCATGGCTCTGGAGATCAAAGTGCCCAGTCCCGGTGAATCCATCACAGAGGTTGAACTGGCTTCCTGGCTGGTGGAGGACGGAGCGCTTGTGACCAGGGACCAGGAGGTGGGTGAAATCGAATCGGAAAAAGCCACCCTTCCGCTGATCGCAGCCGAACCGGGAAAGATCAAGCTTCTCGTCAAAGAAGGGACCACCGTCAAAGTTGGGGATGTGGTGGCATCCATCGACACCAGCGTGGAAGTGAAACCGGATGATACGGCTGACAGCGCGAAGGAACCTGCGGGCAAGGCCGGCAAACAATCCGGACCGGCAGGGGATGTTTCGAAGGTGAAAATCACACCTGTGGCAAGGGAAATAATGGAGAAGGAAGGTGTCTCCATCGAAGAGATCCTCACTGGATTGAGGAAATTAAATGCAAATGATGTGAAAAAGGTGCTGGCCCTGCGCGGACATGTGGAAGATCCTGAACGGCACCGGGAGAAGTCCAGGGAGGAGGAGAGGCAGAAGATCAGTCAGCTTCGGAAAAAAATCAGTGAGCGGCTGGTGGCTGTGAAGAATGAAACAGCCATGCTCACCACCTTCAACGAAGCCGACATGAGTGCGGTGATCTCCCTCCGGAAAAAATACCAGGAGGCCTTCATGGAAAAATACGGAGTAAAGCTTGGATTCATGTCCTTTTTCACCCGGGCAGTGACCGAAGCCCTCCGGCAATATCCGTCCGTTAATTCATACCTGGACGGGGAAGAACTGGTCATTCCCCGGTACTGTGATATCGGGATTGCCGTGCAGTCGGAGAAGGGATTGATGGTCCCGGTGATCAGGAATGCCGAGTCCATGGGGTTTGCAGAACTGGAAAAACACATCGCCGATCTGGCGGACAGGGCACGGAGGTCAAGGCTGGGAATCGGGGAAATGTCGGGAGGCACTTTCACCATCTCAAACGGGGGGATCTACGGGTCCATGCTTTCCACTCCCATCCTCAACCCTCCCCAGTCCGGGATCCTGGGCATGCACAACATCAAGGACCGTCCCGTCGCCATCGGGGAAAAAGTGGAGATACGTCCCATGATGTACCTGGCCCTCAGCTACGACCACAGGTTGATCGACGGCCGGGATTCGGTGGGGTTTCTGAAGACCGTCAAAGAGTTTATCGAGGAGCCGGTGCGAATGAACTTCGGGACAACCTCCCCGGAGCAATACCTGCTGGGCTTGTGATCATCCTGCCTTCACTGGCTGTTCACAAATCCCATCACCTGGTTGATCAGATCACGCTGCTCATCATTCGCCACAAGGGATTCTGCCTTCCTGAACGATGATTTTGCCTCTTCCTCCTTCTCCAGGAAAAAGAGGGTCATTCCCCGGTAGAAATAATAATCGAACTGTTCCTCCAGGTCGATGCATGCCTTGAACCACTTTGCCGCATTCTCCATCACTTCAGCGGTCCGGTACTGCTGGTCCATGTCTACAATCTGTGAGGCAGCGCTGTAAAGCCAACGGTGGTCATTTTTCTTATCGGATGCGAAGCGCCCGTTCACATAACCCACCAGTTCCCCTATCTGATCTGTGTAATAATAATACTGAAGGAAGGGAAGGGAGCGCAGATCCCAGGTGCTGGTCTCCTCCTCCCTGATCATCGGAGGCAGCTCGTTGGAGAGGCTGCTGATCAGTCCGACGTCCTCCTGTTCCACGGCTTTGACCAGGGTATTGTTGTAGGTCTTTTCCATCGCAAGCATGTAATCATCCCCCAGTTCCTTCCTCAGCCTGCCGGGATCTTCCGAAAACAGCGGCCACCTCGGATCGTCCGTGGTCAGGTAGAATGCGATCACCCGGATGTCATGACCGGAGAGCCTGTTGCCCTTCATGGCCTTCATGTATTCCATGGCCAGGCTTTCTGCTTCTTCCTGATTCCCCATCTTCCGGGTGGCAGTGATGTATTCGGCAAATTGTTTCTCCTTCAGTTCGCCTGCCTCATACCCGGGCCTGAAACGCCGGACCACCTCAAAATTGTCAACCGTGTTCATCAGGGAGGTCATCAATCTGTCTGCTTCTGTGTATCCGATGATGCGGCTGATCAACTCTCCCTCAGGACTGAAGATGAACATGCTGGGAAATCCCTGCAGCTCGTATGTCGCGGCAAATTCCTTCCCGTATTCAGTCTCCCCGTCCATCCGCACGCTGACAAACCGGTCATTCATGTACGTGGCCACATCCGGATCGGTGTACACCTGCTCATCCATCAACTTGCACGGGGCACACCAGTCTGCATACACATCTACAAACATCGGCAGCTGCCGGTCCGACGCTTCCTGCTGTTTCATTTCCATCTCATCCCTGACGGTGACCTCGGAGAATTGCACCTGTGCGGATACCGTTCCCTGGAACCAGATAAATGAAATGATCAAAGGCAATATGAAAGATCGTATCATACAAATGAATCTTTTTATAAACTCAGAGGTAAAACGTCAGGAAGTGGAATTTGTTTTGCTCCCGCGAACTGCCAGTCCGCATTCCCCGAGCAGCTGAAGGTAACCAGCCGACTCATTTTCCCAGCACAGCTCGCCCGCCGCCCGCTCAAGCGCTTCCCTCCAGAACTCCCTGCCCCGGTCAAAGCATATGTTCCGGATGATTTTTGCCACTTTCTCCGGATCCCGCTCGCCGGTGACGATCCCCACCCCGTAATGCTCCACAATCCGGGACATCTCGGGGAGTGCGGAACAAAGGACGGGCACCCCGGCCTGTATGTAGTCAAATATCTTGTTGGGAAGCGCATACCGGTAGCTCAGTCCCAGATCCTCTTCGAGCGAGATCCCGGCATCAGCGGCACAGGTGATGGGGAACAGAACATCGGGGGTGAGCCGTCCCCTGAATACGATCCGTTCCCGGAGGCCCATGTCCCTCACAAGTTTCCTGAGCTTCTGTTCGATATCGCCGCTGCCTGCCAGGATCAGGATCACATCGTCCAGGTAATGCATGGACGCGATCACCAGCTCCAGTCCCCTCCCCACATTCAGCGCACCCTGGTAGATCACGATCTTCTTTCCCGGATACTGATCCTTCACAGAGGGATCCGGCCGCGGCACCCTCCCGGACGGCAGGTTCCTGACGACCCTGAAACGGATTCCGTAGAGTCCCTGGTAGTGGTCGGCAATGGACCTGCTCACGGTCACTGCGTGTTTCAGCCGGGGCACGATCCACTTCTCGATCCGCTTCCAGATTCCCCTCACCAGGGGACGCTCGATCAGTTCGGGGACCTCGGTAAATAGCTCGTGACTGTCGTAGATGAGCGGCACATTCCTGATCCGGCCGGCCAGAAAGGTGGCCGGAAGGGTATCCAGATCGTTGGCAATGAACAGCGCAGGTTTTGCAGAAAACAACAGACCGAGAAAAAGCCGGATATTGTAGCAGGCATAAAACAGGGGGCCCTTTCTGAACAGCATCCTGTAGCGGCGGTACCGGCAGCTGATTCCCTTCGGATCCGGACTCTCTTTCAGCCGGCGTCCGATACAGATCACATCCAGCCCTTCCGACTGCAGCAGTGCGGCGACTCGATGCACCCGCTGGTCGGTTACCAGGTCATTAATCACTGATATATAGACTTTCTTCAAAGGAAAATCCTCTGTTCTGCGGGGATTCTGCCGCGCAACTAAAGATAGAAAATATCCATGATCCTGCCGGATTTCGGGCCATTTATCTATTTTTACGACAAAGATCGGTTCCATAGAAAGCCCGGGATGCCAGCACTGCACCGACACTTTTCCCTTCAAAGAAACAATACCTTCGGTGTGGAAGGCCATGCAGCACTTTATGCCAGTCCCGCATCACCCGGGGAGCTGGCAGCCCTGCTTCAGGAATACCCTCCTGAAAGATTTCCCCTGCTTGTGATCGGCGAAGGAAGCAACATCCTGTTCCGGAGTGATTTCAACGGATTGGTGGTTCGTCCCGCATGCATGGGGATCGAGCCGGTCCGGACCCGGGGAAACCAGGTATGGGTCACGGTGGGTGCGGGGGAAAACTGGGACAGCTATGTGGCCACAGCCACCGGACGGGGATGGTACGGACTCGAGAACCTGTCCCTGATCCCGGGATCGGTGGGGGCTGCCCCCGTTCAGAATATCGGGGCCTATGGCGTGGAGGTAAGTGATCATTTTGCCTGGCTCGACGCGTATGATACCGAAAAAAGAGTTCAGGTCAGGATGGACCACCAGGATTGCCGGTTCGGGTACCGGAGCAGCATTTTCAAGAGCGGTTCCGGAAGCAGGTATATCATACTCAGCGTCACTTTCTGTCTGCACACCCGGCCTGTACTGAATCTCGGATACGGCAATGTGAAGCAGGAGTTCATCGCCGGCGGGGGACAAACGCCGGATGACCTGAGAAAGGTGATCATTTCCATCAGACAGCGGAAACTTCCCGACCCGGCCATTTACGGAAATGCGGGCAGTTTCTTCAAGAACCCCGTGACGGAGGAATCCATTCTGGAAGACCTCCGGTCAGCATACCCGGATGTGCCCTTTTATCCGGATCAGACCGGGCGGGTGAAGATCCCGGCAGCCTGGCTGATTGAAAAAGCGGGATGGAAGGGAAAGAGGATCGGCCGTGTGGGTACCTGGCCGGGCCAGCCGCTGGTGGTGGTCAATTACGGCAGTGCCTCCGGCCAGGAGATCCTGGATTTCACCGAACAGATCCGCAAGGATGTGTTTCATCAATTCGGCATCGACCTGGAGAGGGAAGTGAGGGTGGTCTGATCCCTACCGGTAAATCCTGTTCCGGTTCAGCGCCCGCTGGTATTCCCTGGCATTCTGGTTGTGCTGGGACAGCGTCCTGGCAAAAGCGTGATATCCGCTGAAATCTGATTTTGCACAGAAGAAGAGGTAATTGTGCTTCTCGTGGTTCAACACCCCGTCAATGGCTGAAATGGAAGGAACCGAGATGGGGCCCGGAGGCAATCCCTTGTTTTTATATGTGTTATACGGAGAGTCTATGTTCTTGTCCGTATTCAGTATCCTTTTCCTCGAGGGATCGTTCAGCGCAAACTTCAGGGTGGGGTCCGCCTGGAGCGGAATCCCTCTTTCCAGCCTGTTGAGATAAACCCCGGCGATCCGGCTGTTCTCATCGTCATGAATGGTCTCCTCATCAACAATGGATGCCAGGGTGCTCACCTCCACCCGGGACAGGCCCATGTTCTCCGCCCGGCGGTCACGCTCTCCTTTCCAGAATTTTTCATACTCCTCCTTCATTCTTTCCATGAACTCCTCCGGGGTGGTTGTCCAGTAAAATTCATAGGTATTGGGAATGAACATGGAGGGGAAGGTGGCACGGTCGAACCCACACCTCTCAGCTGTCTCACCGGCGGTCAGGTATGCGGCAAATGTTGCCGAATCTTCTTCCAGATAACCGGATACCCTGCCGGCCAGCTCGTAAAGATTCTGTATGTTGTTAAAAACCACCATGACCGGATCCTGGTTTCCCGCGCGGAGCATGTTCACCAGGGTGCTGTTGCTCATGCCATCCCTGATCTTATACCTTCCCGGTCTGACCTGCCCGTCATATTCCTTTTTCTCCGCCACCCATGTGAACGAGCGCCGGCTGATGATGATCCCCTCTTCCTCCAGCCGGTCCACCACTTCCTGGTATGTTGAACCCGTGGGGATGTAAAAGATGACCTGTCCCTCCTCCAGGGAAACATTGGATACGAAAATCCTGCTGTATAGACTGTAGACCACGAGCAGGAGGATAAAGATCCCCAGAAAAACAGCCGTCAGTGAAATCCTGATCGCCTTTCCCGTCCGTTTTGTCCGCCCTCTTTCCAGACTCATGTCATCCAAATAATTCTTATCTTACAAAGTTAAAAGAATTCGCCGATCGGACTGATCCCTTTCAAATTCTGCCGGAATGGAAACAATCAAACGCGTGGCCCTTGTTGCGCACGACAACAGGAAAGCCGACCTGACCGAGTGGGTGAAGTACAATGCCGCAAAACTGGCCACCCATCACCTTATCTGTACAGGCACCACCGGGAAGATGGTGGAAAAAGCCCTTGCCAGCTGCGACCGCAAGCCCCTTTCACTGAAGAAACTCAAATCGGGACCGCTCGGGGGGGACCAGCAGCTGGGTGCGCTGGCCGCCACCAATAAAATAGATATTCTGATATTCTTCTGGGACCCCATGGAACCACAGCCCCATGATGTGGATGTGAAAGCGCTGCTCAGGATCTCGGTGCTCTATAATGTCCCCACCGCCTGTAACAGGTCCACCGCCGATTTCCTCATTGACTCACCCCATTTCAGCATCCCCTACAAACGGCAGCTGAAGGATTACAGCCACTATATCATGCGGAATATTGATTGAGATTCCCTTTTAAGAGAGAGCGGCCAGCGCGTCTTTCAGTCGCTGCATCGCCTTTTCCAGGTTCTCATCCGAATTGGCATATGAAATCCTGATACATCCCTCGGCACCAAAAGCGGATCCCGGAACGGTGGCGATGTGTCTCTCTTCAAGAAGGTAAAGGCAGAGGTCCATGCTATTCTCGATCTTCCTTCCGTTAAATGATTTTCCGAAATAGGAGCTGAAATCGGGGAATACGTAAAAAGCCCCTCCGGGTGTACTGCATCTCACCCCGTCGATCTGTTCCAGGTGCCCCAGGATCAGGTCGCGCCTCCTGAGAAACGCCTCCCGCATTCCGGCCACACATTGCTGGTCCCCGGTCAGCGCGGCCAGTGCTGCGCGCTGGGCGATGGAACAGGCTCCCGATGTCATTTGTCCCTGCAGCTTGTTGCAGGCTTTTGCGAGCCACTCCGGTCCCGCCATGTAGCCGATCCTCCACCCGGTCATGGCATACGCTTTCGATACCCCGTTGATCACCACCACGCGGTCGCGGATCGCTTCGAACTGTGCAATGGACTCATGACCGCCTGTGAAATTGATATGCTCGTAAATCTCATCGGCCAGTATGTACACCTGCGGATGCCTGGTCAGAACCCCGGCCAGCCCTTCCAGCTCCTCCCTTGTATAAACGCTTCCCGTGGGATTGGACGGGGAGCAGAGCAGCAGTGCCTTTGTCTTCTGGGTAATGGCGGCCTCCAGCTGACGGGGGGTGATCTTGAAATCATCTTCCACTCCGGTATCCAGGATCACATTCTTTCCTTCGGCGATCTTCACCTGTTCCACGTAGCTGACCCAGTAGGGAGCCGGTACGATCACCTCGTCCCCCGGGTCGATCAGGCACATCATGGCATTGGCCAGTGAATGCTTCGCACCCACGCTTACAATGATCTGCGAGGGTTTGTACTCCAGGTTGTTCTCCCTTTTAAACTTGTCGGAAATGGCTTTCAGCAGGTCCGCATACCCGGCGATGGGTGAATAGTGATGCCAGTCACCGTCGATGGCGGACTTGGCAGCCTCACGGATGTGTTCCGGGGTTTTAAAATCAGGTTCCCCCA
This sequence comes from Bacteroides sp., assembly GCA_011048475.1. Classification (GTDB taxonomy): domain Bacteria; phylum Bacteroidota; class Bacteroidia; order Bacteroidales. Next base: position 8,594 of record DSDZ01000131.1, read on the forward strand.
CACTCAGGTTGATCACATCCACTCCTTTTTCCTTCATTTCCCTGCCTTTCTGGTTCATGGCAATGGTGGCCGAAGGTGCCAGTGAATTGATGCGTGCTGAAAGTAGATCCATAGGTCAATCGTTATTAAATGAGAACAAAACCATTTCAACGGGTAAAAATACGCTTTTCATGATAATTTGGTTAATATTGTAAAGCGCAAGTTTCAAAAAAAGATTCACATGGATCATCTGCTTGAAATCCTTAAGTATACCATCCCCGCCCTGATCGTTTTCCTGACCGTCTGGGTGATGTTCAGGTCCTGGTCAAGGAACGAAGAGAGCAGGCGAAAAAAAGAATTGAACATGCATTTCGGGGATGAGGTCCTGCCGGTGAGGTTACAGGCATACGAGCGCATCATATTGCTGCTGGAGAGAATCTCCCCCGAATCACTGGTCATGAGGGTCAGCCGGCCGGAGTACACCGCCAGGCAGCTGCATGCTGAATTGCTCGTCCAGATCAAGTCGGAATACGAACACAATCTTGCCCAGCAGACATACGTCAGTGATGAGGCCTGGGAGAAAGTGAAAATTGCCAGAAACCAGATAACGAACCTGATCAACGACGCCTCCTCCGAGGTGAAGCCCGACGCTTCAGGACCCACCCTCGGAAAACTGATCCTGGAAAGACTGGCCGAATTAAAAAACCCCCCGTCCCAGGTGGCCATCGCCCATCTGAAACAGGAGGTGAGGGAATTATTTTTGTAGGCTCCTTACGGGGGACCTGATCCTGCCGGCTACTTACCTGATCAGCTCCACGCTTCTTTTCACAAAAGCGGCCAGGTCCTCTCCCTTCAGCCTGTTGTTCGCAAGCAGTGCCAAATCGATCAGCTGTTTCACCAGCTTCTGGCTTTTGCCATGCTTCTTCAGCATTTCTACACGCCTGTTCTCCACATCTTCCAGCTTCTTTTTCACATCTTCCAGCTGGTCTTTCTCGCTCTGGGGAATCTCTTCATCTTTTTTCCCCTCGCTCGCCTTCTCGAGCAACTGCCGTTCCTCGGACAGACTTTTCTTTTCTGCCCTAAGCTCTTCAAGCTTTGTCGCCAGCTTCTTTTCGGTCTGCTCCACAATTTTGCCCACCAGCGGATGATTTGAATTGACGACCAGGTTGTAGGAATCAGGCATGTCCCCGTACATGGAGGCCATTCCGCTCAGCTCCTGCATGTCCTTCATCCTTCGCATGAACTCACTCTGGGTGATCATCACCGGGTGGTCCGATTCATCCAGGGATTCATAACTCACATAGTAATGCTCTTCGGAGGGAAGATGGGCCTGAAACACGGGGGTGAGGTCCGCCTTCTGATCGGCGGTCAGTTTTGATTCTCTGGTTTCTTCCTTGGGGATGAGCTTGTCTATGATATCCGAATCGACTCTGGCAAACCGTGAATCCTTCAGTTTGGATTCCATGTGGTTCAGAAAATGCGTATCCAGCTGTCCGTCCATCAGCAGCACATCGTATCCCCTCGCCTTCGCCCCTTCGATATAGCTGTACTGTTCTTTCTTTTCCGTGGCATACAGGTACACCAGTGTCTTGTGCTGGTCGGTCTGCTCTTTTTTGATCAGTTTCTCATACTCCTCAAACGTAAAATATTTACCGTCCACATTCTTCAGGAGTGCAAACTTCATGGCACGTTCGTGGAATTTCTCTTCGGTCATCATCCCGTACTCGATGAACAGCTTCAGGTCATCCCATTTTTTCTCAAACTGCTCACGGTCATTCTTGAAGATCTCCTCCAGCCGGTCGGCCACTTTCTTGGTAATATGCGATGATATCTTCTTCACATTGGAATCGCTCTGCAGGTAACTCCTGGATACATTCAGGGGAATGTCCGGCGAGTCCAGCACCCCGTGCAGCAGGGTGAGAAACTCGGGCACAATGCCCTCCACCGAGTCGGTCACATACACCTGGTTGCTGTAGAGCTGGATCTTGTTTTTCTGTATTTCAATGTTGTTCTTAATTCGCGGGAAATAGAGGATCCCGGTAAGCGTGAAGGGATAATCCACGTTCAGGTGGATGTTGAACAACGGATCTTCCGAATACGGATAAAGTTTCTTGTAGAACTTCTGGTAATCTTCCTCCTTCAGCTCTGCGGGGGGAAGGGTCCAGAGCGGTTTCGTATCATTGATGATCCTGTCTTTGCCGGTTTCCACCTCCTTCCCGTCCTTCCATTCTTTTTCCTTTCCGAAGGCGATCTCAACGGGTAGAAAGCGACAGTATTTTTCAAGCAACTCCAGGATGCGGTTCTCTTCCAGGAATTCCTTGTTGTCAGAATCGATGTGCAGGATCACATCGGTGCCCCTTGTCTCCCGTTCGAACTCATCCAGGGTGAACTCCGGGCTCCCGTCGCAGCTCCATGCAATCCCTTTTGCCCCTTCCTGCCACGAAAGGGATTTGATCTCTACTTTGCTCGATACCATGAACGAGGAATAAAATCCGAGACCGAAATGGCCAATGATGGCCTGGCTGTCCTTTTTGTACTTTTCCAGGAAGTCCTCTGCACTGGAGAATGCAATTTCATTGATGTACTTTTCCACTTCTTCCCCGGTCATTCCCACCCCGGCATCGGATACGGTAAGAGTTTTCTTTTTCTTATCCAGGCTGACCCTGATGGTCAGATCTCCCAGCTCTCCTTTATACTCACCCACCGAAGCCAGCGTCTTCAGTTTCTGGGTGGCGTCCACCGCGTTGGATATGAGCTCACGGAGGAAGATCTCATGCTCCGAGTAAAGGAATTTTTTAATGATGGGGAAAATGTTCTCGGTCGAGACATTTATTTTACCTTTCTGCATCTCTCAAGAATTTAGTTCTACATGTCCGGTCAGGGAAGTGACAAACGATGTGCCAACCGGGTCAGGCTGACAATACGTCAGTTTCTGTTGCGCGCGTCCACATCATCCCGGTAGACCCACCTGCCATTCGTGAACTCAAGGCCGTCAAAAGAGCCATCCGGACCGTAGAATCTGTAGTCTCCGCTGTACACGGGGTGAAAAGGCACCAGGTGGTCAAATGTGATCATCTTCAGCTGCCGGTCATACCTGACCGAAATGGAAGCCTGCGAGGAATACTCAAATACCATCCGGTCCACCTGCTGTTTCCCGTCAAAGAACATATCCTCCGCAAACCTGGGCCGGTTGCGGCGGATTTCCATGGTTTCCACGGTTTTGATGTTCGACTGTGCATTGTTGAAATCAAGTCCGAGCAGGGTATAGAAGGTATTCCGCTGGTGCCTGGTCGTGATGATCTGATAGTAGAGCTTGCCGTGCCAGTGATCGGTAGATTGCTCGGGTTCTTTTTCTGTACGCTGATCCTTCAGCCGGTCCTTGAGTTCAAAGACTTCCACTTTGTCCCGTCTCCGTGCCACCTGGATGTATCCGAAGTACCGGTAGTGGTCCGGGTCATCCGCCACATGCCAGGTGAAGATCCTGACCTGCTGATCGTCCGAGGTAACCACCCCGATCCTGTCCAGCCTGCTCCACGGGTACTTCAGGGAACCATCCATGGACAGCGCGGCGGGCATGATCCGGTGGATTTCTGCCAGAACTCCTTCGCGATCGGTGACACTGTCGGTGTACAGCCGGTGAAAGAGCAACTGCAGCTGTTCCTCCGCCCTTGCCATCTCTGGCGGTCCGGCTTGTCCCCCGGCCACGGCAAAACAATAAATGAATGATATGATCAGGATATTCCGGCACATTTCTATATATGAACGGAAATTCATTCCCTTTCTTATGATCGCAGGCTGTCCAGCGTATCCAGGATCCGGCCCACCGATTCATCCACCTCGGCTTCGCTGATGATCAGCGGGGGAGCGATCCTGAACGCATCGTCAGAGAACAGGAACCTGTCGATAACCAGCCCGTTCTGAAATGCCCGGGAAATGAAATCATCTACCTTCAGATCCTTCTCCAGCACCACCGACAGGAACAGCCCCCTGCCCCTGACCATCCGGATGGACGGATGCTCCAGCTTCTCCCGGTAGCGTTCCTCCATCCTGACCGCATGCGCTATCAGGTCATTCTGCTCCACCCAGCGCTGGGCAGCCATTCCCGCCGCGCAGCTGACCGGGTGTCCGCCGAATGTGGTGATGTGCCCCAGCGGGGGATCGAATGTCAGACTGCGCATGATCTCCCTGGAAGAGATGAAGGCTCCCAAAGGCATTCCTCCGCCGAAACTTTTGGCCAGGCACAGGATATCCGGGACCACCCCGTAATGCTCAAAGGCAAATAATCTGCCTGTTCTTCCCATCCCTGTCTGGATCTCATCCAGGATCAGCAGCGCCCCGGTCTCATCACACCGGTTCCTGAGCTTCCTCAGAAAATCTCCTTCCGGTTCGATGATACCGGCCTCTGCCTGGATCGGTTCGGCAACCACGGCCGCCGTATTCCGGTCGATCACTCCCAGGTCCTCCTCACAGTTGAATCTCATGTGCCTGATTCCCGGCAGAAGGGGCAAAAAACCGGACCTGGCCCGGTCGTCTCCCAGAAGACTGGCGGCCCCGTGGGTGCTGCCGTGATAGGCGTGCCGGAAGGCCCTGAATTCAGCCCGCCCGCTGTACCTTTTGGCAAGCTTCATCGCCCCGTCAACAGCTTCACTTCCCGAATTCACAAAAAAAACATTGTCCAGCGTGCCGGGAAGATGCCCGGTAATCCAGCCCGCATACTGCACCTGGGGAGACTGGACAAACTCCCCGTAAACCATCGTATGGAGGTAGCGGCCTGTCTGCTTCCTGATCGCTTCAATCACAGCGGGGTGACCGTGCCCCAGGTTGGATACGGATACGCCGGAGACCAGATCTATGTATGCTTTCCCCGAGGGATCATAGAAATAGATCCCTTCCGCTTTCGTGATCTCGAGCTGGAGGGGATTCCCGGAAGTTTGTGCAAGATAACGGAAGAACAGCTGCCGGTCGGAAACCATCCTTTATTTAATGATCAGGTTGATGTCCTGCATCAGCTTATCCTTGTACGACTTTCCGATGGGAATGGATTTGGTGCCGTCTTCCACCTTGATGATCACAGAATTGTCTTCGATCACATTGATACAGCTGGTATTGACGATAAAGGACCTGTGCACCCTGGTGAACTTCCTGGCCGGCAGTTTCTGTTCAATGGCCTTCATCGTAAAATGGATCGTGTACTTGTCGGTATAGGTGTTGAAGATCACATAATTTTCAAGGGCTTCCACCCACAGGATATCATCGTACTTGAGCTTCACCAGGGTGGCATTCTTCTTGATGAAGATCTCATTTTTCCCGATTTGCTCCGCGGTCATCAGCTCGAACCGCTTGAAGGCTTTGGAAACCGCCCTGTAAAATCGCCCGTAATCGACCGGTTTCAGAAGGTAGTCGGTTACATCGTATTCGTAAGAATCAACCGCATATTTTCCCTTGGATGATACGATGATGATCTGTGGCGGATTTTTCAGGGTATTCAGAAAATCGATCCCGGACATTTCCGGCATCTCGATATCGAGAAAGATCAGGTGGATCTCATCGTGTTTTTTCAGGATATTAATTCCTTCCACAGGATCCCCGCTCGATGCAATGAGTTTCAGGCCATCCGTTTTCTGGATGAATTCCTCGATAATCCTTCTCGAGAGGGTATCGTCATCCAAAATCATACAATTCATCTGCTGTTCTTTTTAATCCACCTGTGACAATAGCTGATCCACATAAACCAACCGTTAATCAAAGATACTCAATAAATGGTTATCCTCAACACGAGGCATCCTAAAAATCGGACCGATATTTTTTTTGAAACTCCTGCTCAATCAGTTCTACCCTGTGAATACTCGTCCGAAGCCACTGCAGCAGGATCTCCGTTCTTTCTTCCTCCCCGAGCCGCCATTCCGCCCGTGAACGTTCCAAGCTCTTCCTGACCTGGTAGAGAATGATGGCGGCTGAAACCGAAATATTGTAGCTCTCCGTGAATCCGGCCATGGGGATCCGGATCAATTCATCCGCCAGCTCCAGTGCTTTTTCAGAGAGCCCGTTCAATTCCGTCCCGAACAGAAACGCCGCTTTCCCTTCCTCCGGATCGAAGGATTCAGGGGTGGGTGCTTCCATGCGGGGAGACGTGGCTACAATCCTGTACCCTTTTTGCTTCAATACAGAAATTGCCTCTGCGGTATTATGCGGTTTTTCCTGGTGATAATGGATCGTCAACCACTGGTCCGATCCCAGTGTCACATCCGGGTTGATGGCATACTCGTTCCTGTTCTCGATGACATGAACATCCTGGATCCCCGTGCAATCGCAGGTTCTGAGCACCGCGCTTGCATTCTGTGACTGATAGATGTCCTCCAGCCCCACTGTGATATACCTTGTGCGCATGGAAACCACCCTCTGAAAAAGTTCCCACCTGCTATCCGTGATGAACTGAGACAGATGCCTTACCAGATCCTGCTTGTAGTGATCCATCCGATGAGGGCAGATTGCATAAAAAAAGGGAGCGGCCGCTCCCTTTTTTTTGCAGTTCAAATATCTTCTTTACTTAACGGCGTCACTCAACTCACTCCCCGGTTTGAACTTAACAACCTTCTTTGCAGCAATTTTGATTTCTGCGCCGGTCTGAGGATTCCTTCCGGTCCTTGCACCTCTTTTAGATACTGAGAACGATCCAAAACCTACCAGTGCAACGCGGTCGCCTTTTTTCAGAGCTTTGGTGGTCGCTTCAATGAAAGCGTCGAGAGCTCTCTTGGCATCTGCCTTAGTCAGGTTGGCCTCAGCAGCAATAGCATCTATTAATTGTGCTTTGTTCATAATGATGAAATTTAAGGGTTAGTAAATTCTTGTCGTTTACGCCAAATTCTATACAAATATAGATTTTTCTTACACCCGCACAAATGTGAGCAAAAAAAAATCGCTGAAAAGTTTATAAATACAGCATTTTTGTAAAAAATCCGCCTTTTTTCTGCCCCAGAACATGTTTTTCGCAAAATCCTCTGCATCCTTTGCCAGCACTCAATTCCTTCCATATTTCCAGAATCCCGCCTCCCCTCTCCCGGAATTTTGCTAATTTTGCGCCCGGAGGAATGGCAGAGTGGTCGAATGCGGCGGTCTTGAAAACCGTTGTCCGTTCACGCGGACCGGGGGTTCGAATCCCTCTTCCTCCGCAAAACCATCAAATACCGTCCACGAAAGTGGGCGGTTTTACTTTTCAATGAATCGAGTCACGCTTGCGTGTACGAGAGAATTGGGAAGAAAAGCCTTTAAGAGCGAAGCGAGTAA
>DSDZ01000280.1 GCA_011048475.1 Bacteroides sp.
CTTCACTTTCATGGATCTCTCCGCCGATCCGTCGCCCTGGGAAGCCATTCCCCATGAGGGGATGAAAATCCTCTCGTTCGATTTGAGCCTGTCCAGGCCGAACTGCGCCCTTGCCGTAATTTTATCACTGAGTTTCAGATTCACGTAAGAGACTCCCAGGAATTTTGAGGTTTCGTCTGATGCCTCCACTTCATTAACGATGACGGCGGGATTGCTGAGGCCAAAATCCGCTACGTCGTCAAAAACCGGCAGACTGGTCCCTTCCTGGTCCTTCTGATAGACAGTGAGCAAGGGAGATTTGATCAGACTCGCCAGAATGGGACTGGTCTCGGGTACGATACCGGTTTCCATCAGACCGTACCTTCCGCTGGTATAGCCCAGGTTGAATCCGATGTCCAGTCGGGAAGAGACCTGGACCACCGAGTTGAACCTGAAATTGAACCTGCTGAATGCCGTATTCCTCACAATGGCCTCGTTGGTCAGGTACCCCCCCGAAAGTGAATACCTGGCCCGGGCATCTCCGCCCCTTACAGTCATGTGGGCATTATACAGTCGTCCGGTCCGGAAAATCTCATCCTGCCAGTTCGTGTTATTGTCGTACCTGGAATGGTACAGATAGCCAGGATCGAAGGCCAGGAACGGATACCTTGAGAAAATTTCAGCACTGCTCATTCCGGCCCCGTACATCTGTTCCATCACGTAGGAACTATAGTGCGACGCATCCATCACCGGGATCTGGTCGGGGGTTGCGGAGAGTCCCCCTGAAACAGACACATCGAATGTGGTTTTCCCACCCCTGGGCGGGGTCGTGGAGATCAGCATCACGCCGTTTGCCGATTTGATTCCGTATATGCCGGTCACGGCTGCATCTTTCAGGAGCACAACGCTGGAAATATCCCTTTTGTCAATGTCAGCCAGTGGATTATGATGGAATCCGTGAATAATGGGATTGAGAAAACCCTCCTGTTTCTGTATCATACCGTCCACCACCACGAGGGGCAGAGAGGATGAATAAATAGATGCATATCCCCTGGAGGAAAGGGTTGCTCCTTCGCCGGGCATTCCGGACCTGCTGATAGCCCGAAGTCCGCTTATTCTGCCCTGAAGATCCTGGCAGAACGAAGGATCGGGTGTCCGGTCAAAATCGGTCAGCCTTGTTGCAGCCAGTGCGCCGGCCACGTCACGGAGCGGGATTTCCCTGAACGGCATCTGGACCGCATCACTTACCGTGTAGTCTCCTTCATTGAGCAGCCATGCTTCGATAAAGTCCCTTCCCCGGACAAAAACGGTCTTCGGCTTATAGCCCGGATAGGAGATCAGCAGCTTTTCATTCCTGTCGGTCAGTGTGATCTCAAAGCTTCCGTCAGCGCCGGTACTGACCGGTTCAACCACAGCGGTCCCCGCACTGATCCCGATCTCAGCAAGGGGTAACCCTGTTTCAGCTGCATATACCTTGCCCCTGACCACAAGTGCAGTATCCTGACCATGTAACGGGAGGCCCGTCAGACAGGCTGCAACCAGCCCCTGCATCGTGAGGACCAGCAGGTTATTGATCATAGATCTCATCCGGAATCAATTTGATATAATCCACATATATTGAATTATAGCCGATCAGCGGCAGCTCATCCACAATGGTGATTCTCAAGGATTTTGTACCGAACTCGGTGAATGTGTGCGAACCTGAGGTGACCACCACGAAATTTCCCTTGGTCCAGTTGTTCACCGGATCCCCCACCGGGATGAACTGGCCTGTGATTTCATCCTTCACAGATATCTGATAGTGGGACGGTCCCTGCTTGGGTCCCGTCCATTCGATCCAGTAGGTCGTCTTCAACACCATATCCACAGCAAACTCAATATAATCGCCGACAAACTGGCATCCGTACCAGACAAATGATCCGTTGGACGCCCTGGTGTCGCTTCTCTGTTCGATGGGATATTTGGTATCTGAGACCGTCCTTCCTTTTTTCTGGTCGCACTCAATGGTGATGGGCAGAAGAAAATAGGTTTTCGGGATCGTCATCCCCCCCAGTAGATGAATAATGCCATTGCTCACCTCCAGGTCGGTCTCCGTGAAACTCAATTGTGCCTTTTCAACGGGTTTTCCGGTCACAGAGGCGATCGAATCCGGAAAATCATCATGACTGAAAGCCCCTTTCACGAAGCTTCCGCTGAATGTGATGAACAGCAGCTGGTCGTATGCTGCCTCATCCAGCTCCCCGATCTCACCAAAATATTCAGAGACCGCATCCAGTGCCGACCGGACCTGGACATTGGCCGGAAGGAAAGCAGTATATGCCTCCTCCTCCCTGTTCAGTCCCGCGATATGGTCCAGGAAATAATTCTCCTCCCTCCAGATGGTGTCATAAATGGCATTCCCGTTGTCGTCCACGCCAATCCTTTCGCTCTTTTCATAATCGATATACCGTTCATCCATTGAGTGCAGAAAATCCTGCAGGATGCTGAATGCCGTGTCCAGGGTCATGATATATTCATACAGGTTGGGTTTCGGAATGAGCAACTGGTCAATCTCGTGCACCACACCGTTCTGGCAGTAATTGTCAACCCCCGACATGTGGATCCTGGATTCGAAGATGGTATATTCGTTATCTCCGTGATCCACCATTTTCAGGTATTTTCCGATGGTCGTCAGCAGTTCGGTCCCCCTGAAATCCTTGGAGAAGATCTTTGCGTACAGGATGTGGAACCCGATGATCTTTTCCCACTCCTGATCCGTGTACTCATCCGCTTCTTCGAAAGCCGAGTTCACGGGTACGAAAACCGTGAAGTATTGATTCCTGGAGAGCATTCCCCCGAAGCCGTATTTCACAAGGGCCTCGTGGAACATGCTGTAATCCTGGTTTTCACCGATAAGATCAAGCACATTGTCTTCAACCCGCCCGGGAGCATCCAGGTAATGGTCCTCCCACAGGTCATTCAATGTGCAGGATACCAGGACCACCAGTCCGATGATCCCGGCCACCATCAGACTGCGGTTCATGATCCTGCGATATGTGATGCTCCTGATCATCTGTTCAATCAGTTACCGGCCAGAAGGCCAGGTAATCGAAATTTCCGTAGCCGTCCAGCAAAGAGACGAATTTGATGGTGTGTGGCTCTGTTTCCGCCAGCACCAGCCTCCCCATATACTGGCTGGTATTGAAATCCCTCTTCCATTCCTGGCCGGGCCATCTTTTCTGGTGTTCAAAGCTGAAGGTATTGCCCATCCTGGCTCCGTCCCAGAATGCCTGCGCCCAGTCCGCGTTGATGGAATGACTGGCCCAGTGGAAGTACACGTCATACTTCCCCCTGGTAATGGACGGGAGCCTGAATTCAACCACCCAGCCCACCCTGTCACCGGTGGTCTGCAGGTTGGTCTCCCCGTCTGCCAGGATGGAATTCCTGAACCAGATCCCGGTGTTTTTTGTGTGTATTCCTTCAATATCCTCCAGTTCCTTTTCTGTATATTCCCGCCCCAGGCTGATCCCCTGGTAATTGGTCAGGTCAATGATCACATATACCGGGTCGGGCTCATAGGGCTCCATTAACCTGTCGATCACGTGGTAAGTCCCGTTCTTGGCCTGCTGGTTTGACTCCTCCTTCAGGACCGTGATGAATTGCTCACGACCCTGATCGTCCCTGTGCCAGTTAAGCAGGATCCTGTCTTCGAGCCGGACGTTGATGAGCATGTTCATGTCCAGTGTCTGGTAATTGAATGAATCGATATCATTGAGGAAATAAAGATCAGGCAGGATATGATATGCGATGAACCGGTAGAATCCATCCGCTTCGGATGCCGGATTACCCGTGTCGGAATACCTGTCCACCAGATCCTGTGCGCTGAAAATTCCATTTTCTGTGTACACCTCATCGGGCTCAACAAATAAAGTGAACCGGCTCCTGAAATAAATATCCTCGGAAAGGCGGATGGTGATGATGTCCAGGCTGTCGGAGAGCCCGGTCATTGCCAGGGCATCGGAGAAGATCGAAAATGATCCGGATTCTTTCAGGCGGTCCACGATCGAACCTACAATTGGTTCGAGAACCCTGTTCATCCGGTGAATGATCCCGTTCTCCACGTGAAGGTCTCGTTCCGTGATCAGGGCATCGTTCACCATGATGGTTTCAAGACCGCCCTCTGAGAAAGTCACCACGAGACGGTCACCTGAAAAAGTGGTGTCCTGGATCACCCCATCCCTGAAATAAGCACTCTCGATTACAATATTCAGGAGGTGGTACTTCACAAGATTGGTCAGGTAGCCCACGTCAAAATCCTCCACAGAGGCTTTTCCTTTCTCGATGCAAAAGTTCTCAAACGCCTGGTTATCGGGAACAAAGAACGTATAATGCCCGTAAGCATTCAGCGTGGCTTTCAGGCCGGTCACCTCCAGCACCCTGATCATGGTTGAAAAATCCTCCTCGTGCTCTTCCAGGTAGTCTGATATCAACAGCTCATCCTCCTCAAAGAAAACCTCGGAAAAGTTATCCTTCTTACAACCCGGTGAAATAATCACCAGCAGGATCAAGATCAATGAGATGTGCACTGTAGCTTTCATCCTTGGTTTACTGGTTTTTATAATATGGATTCTGCACGAGCATGTTGTTCTGGTCTATTTCATCCTGGTGGATGGGAAGGTACCAGCTGTCCGGATTGGAGTACTTGCTCCTGATAATCTGCGCATTTTCATAGGATTTATTGTCGGCCAGGATCTCGATGAACCGGTCGATCCTTTCGTAATCGTTCCTCCGTCCGAAACGGACCAGATCGAACCATCTTTTGCCCTCGCCGCAAAATTCCTTGGCCCTTTCCTCCAGGATGATATCTTCCAGCTGGTTTTTGCTGCTTATATCTGCAACCAGATCGATCAGGGCCCTTCCCCTGACCATGTTCACCAGTTCAACCGCTTCAGAAAATGCCCCCTGCTGGACCAGGGCTTCCGCCTTTAAAAGCAGAATGTCGGGATACCTGTAAATGATCCAGTTGGCATCGCTTTCCTTGTTTCCCACCCGGTAGCCGGAGGCAATTGCTCCTGTTGCCGTGCCTGGGATCCCTTCCGTCCCCACATATTTCCATAGCACATGGGATGTTGTGAACCGGTACCATCCAGCCCCCGAGTAGGACATGTAGGTTCGGTTGCCTCCCCTGCGGTCGCTGGGATATCGTTCGTATTCCTTAACGAAATAGGGAGATACCCTGAATTCATCGTTCCCGTCAGGATAAGTATCATCGCCCGGATTAGGGGCGAACATCCTGTACAGCATGTTGATCTGGTCCAGGTCCTTGTCGAACTGGATCTCAAATATACTTTCATTGGAATTACCGGGGTAAAAGTTCATGAACCAGTCCTCTCCGTCTATCATCCCATATAATCCGCTGTTTATTATCTGATTGCATGCATCTGTGCATTCCTGGTATTTTTCAAAGTAGAGGTAGACGTCGGCCATCAGCGCATAGGCTGCGGATTTTGTGGCTCTTCCCTTATCGTATTCAAGCCTGCCGTAAGAGGTGGGCAATCCCTGCACGGCCACCTTTAAATCTTCCGTGATCTGCAGAAATATCTCTTCCTCCGGGCTCACCGCCGGGTAGTAATCCTGTGCATCATTTTCGGAAGCTTCCAGTACCAGGGGTACATCCCTGAAGATCCGGACAAGGTAGAAATAGCACAGGCTCCTGATGAACAGGGCTTCTGCCTCAAACGCCCTGCTCTCATTTTCATTAAAGGTCTGGTCCCTTTCCACCACCATGGGAGAAAATTTCAATACCGTATTCGCAAAGTTGATTGCCCGGTAAAGCTGTCCCCATCTGTTGCGCTCGTTTTCAGGATAGATGAAGCCATCCATGATTTTCCGGTCTGCTGAGGTGATATTGGCACCCGGAACCATCAGGTCCCCCCTGAGCTCCCCCCACTTGAAAAGCATCTCCACCATTCCGGCCATCTCTTTGTAAGCGCCCGCCACCACTGCCTGCACATCGTCCCCCGATTGCCAGAATTCCTCCCTGGTCAGTTCACTCTCCGGTTCCAGATGGAGCCAGTCCGTGCATCCCCTGGGCAGCATCAGGAATATGATCAGCAGTATGTATCCCGCCTTTGTACGCATGTCTCAGAACTTGATGTTCACACTCAGTATATAACTCTGGGGAGGAGGGGTGTCCGCCCTGTCCTCCCCGATGAAAAACGGATCGTTGCTCAGCATGGGAACTTCCGGATCAACCCCTGTGTAGTTGGTCCATGTATACAGATTATATACCATCAGGTGTAATTTCATCTCCGAAAGCCGGATCTTTGCGGCCAGTTTTCTGAAATTGTAGCTGATGCTGGCACTCTTGAACCGCACAAAAGAACCATCCTCCACGAAGCGGTCAGATCCGAGCCAGTTATAGCCCTGGTTGTAGAGCGCCCGGGGTATGTCCGTGACATCCCCCTGCCTTCTCCAGCGTTTCAGCACGGAAACGCTCTGGTTATTCCTGTAATACATGTTCTCGTTGTACATCTTGGTCCGGTTCACGATATCCTGTCCCAGCCTGTAATGGAAAAACAGGGTCACCACAAGGTTCTGCCAGGAGATCTTGGATCCGAATCCGCCCAGAAACTGTGGATTTGAATCACCCAGCCAGACAATGTCCAGCTCATTGATTAGACCGTCGTGGTTAATGTCCTCGTAAATGGCATCCCCACCACGGAAGCGGTACCCTTCTGCATTTCCGTAGCGCATATAGAGAGGTTTCCCCTCCATGCTCATAATTACATTGCCATCTGCGTCACGGGCCACCGCATCGGTATCAGTGGGATAAACACCCAGGTACCTGAAACCGTAAAATGCCCCGATGGGATGTCCCTCCACGGCCCTTCTGGCATATTGTCCGTTATCGGCCTCCGATCCGAATTCAAAATCAAAGTTTTCGGGAATTTCCGTGATCCGGTTCTCATTGTGGGCGATGTTGAAATTCACATCCAGCTTGAGCCGTTCTCTTTTGAGAATGTCGGTCACGAACATGACCTCCCAGCCGCGGTTGTCCATGGAACCCCAGTTCCTGGTAATATTAGGAAATCCGGATGTGGACGGCAGATCCAAATTCTCCCATATCAGGTCTTTGCTCCGCTGGGTGTATACGTCAAAATGGACTTCCAGATAGTTGTTGAATGCAAACAGATCCAGTCCATAATTGATCTGTGAGTTCCTTTCCCACCTGAAATGATCCAGCTGCAGGTTGGTGGGGACCACCACAGGCATATCTATATATTCATTTCGGGTGCTGTAGAGGTTGAAATAACCGTAACTCCCCCCGGGCTGATTCCCGTTCACTCCGTAACTATAACGGAGTTTCAGGTCATTCAGGAACCTGATGCTGCTCATGAAGGGCTCCGAAGAGACCCGGTACGCCACCGAGACGGACGGGAAGGTTCCCCACCTGGACTCGTAACCGAACCGGGAGGACCCCTCCCTCCTCACATTGAACTGCACCATATACCTGTCCAGGAGGGTATAGTGGACAAATCCCAGAAAGGCTACCATCCTGTTACGGCTGTAGCCATCTCCTATCCAGTAAACAGGCGCCGGCTGGGCATAATAGGTCAAATACTGTGAAGGCAGGTTGGAGGTTCCCCCCCAGTACCACCCGTTCTTCCTGTCAGAAAGGGTGAAAGCGACCATGGAGGTCAGTTTGTGCCTGCTTCCTTTCAGGTAGGTATAGACGAGCTGGGACTGGCTCTCAAGAACGGAGCTCTGAAAATCCATGCCGGAAGCGAGGTTGGCATAAGGCGATGTCCAGGGCATCCCGGTGACCGCCTGGGGAAGGAACTTGTTTTCCAACTGGTTATCCAGATCATAAGCCACGAAACTCTGAAAAACCAGGTTATCCAGAATGTCATATGTCACCTGGAGCTTGGTTCTCAGGCGGTGCTGTTTCCTGTTCCATGAAGCTTCCCTGGCAAGAGCCACCGGATTGTACCATTCCGAGCCCTGGCCCTGGAAATTTTCCCCTGGAGCAAAATAATTATCTGTCAGGTTCCCTTCCCTGTCGTATTCATAGATGCTCATGTTCGGGGCCTTCACGTAGGCAAGTCCCCTGAGGCTCCTGGATTGAAAATTTTCATCCCTGAAGCTCAGGTCATTGTCCGAATAGGTATAAGAAAGGTCTCCCGAGAACAGCAATTTGCTAGAAACATGGTAATCCAGGTTAAACCTGGATGTGAAGCGCTGGTAATCAGTCCCCACTGTTGTCCCCGTCTGGTCCAGGTACCCCGCCGAGAACCTGTACAGGGCACTCTCCCCTCCTCCGGTCAGGGAGAAATTATGATCATGTGAGAAGCCGGTCTGGGTGATGGCTGAGAGCCAGTCCGTATTCTGGGAATAGTTATAAAATTCCTCCCAGTCCTTTTCGTAGGCCAGTTCATCCGGGATCTCGGTGGACCCGGCGTTGAGGATTCCTTCCAGCATCAGCATGGAATAGGAATCCCCGTCCAGCAGTGGAACTGATTTTGGCTGCTGCTGGATACTCAGTTTGTACAGGTAATCGAATGATGTTTTCCCCTTCGTTCCCCTTTTCGTCTCGATCAGCAGGACCCCGTTGGCTCCGCGGGAGCCCCAGACTGCGGTGGCGGCCGCATCTTTCAGGACCTGGATGGAGAGGATATCCTCCGGGGCAATATTCAGCAGTCCGCTGAATTGTTCCTGGGTGACCGCTGAAAAATCAAAATCATTATCCAGCTCTATCTCAAAGGGGACCCCATCCACCACAATCAGGGGCTGGTTGGATCCGCTGATGGAAGCAGTTCCCCTTATCCTGACCGACATGCCGGCACCGGGATCGCCCGAAGCCATGGTGATGTCCACATTGCTCGCCCGTCCCTGGAGCATCTCTCCCAGACTGGACACCTTTACCTCCTCCAGCTCCGACATTTCCACCTTTTCCACAGAGCTTGTGAGATCCCGCTCCGAAACCGGAATGAAACCTCCTACCTTCTTCCCTTCGTAAGTCACCACCACCTCCTCCAGCAGCCGGGTCTCCTCATCCAGCGCCACATCAATGAAATCTTCCGTGGTCACCGCGAATTCTTCCGTCTTGTAGCCCACGTATGATATTTTAACGGTGGTGGTATCGCCGGACAACCTGATGGCAAAATTACCGCTCATATCCGTCACCGTTCCGTTCAGCGTCCTGTTCAGGTCATTCACCTCAATGACGGTCACCCCGATCAGAGGTTCCCGTGTGGCCCTGTCAGTCACTTTCCCCTTCAGAACCCTGGCAGCCTGACCGGAGAGGGCGGCAAAGGCAACCGCCAGCAGGAGTAAAACCATATGTATCCTTTTCCTCATGCGCTTCTCACTGGAACAGTAGATAGGAATCGATCTGGTGGATCACGCCATCTTCGGCCATGTGGTTGGCATGGACAACCGTTCTCGTATTCCCGAGGTTATCCATGATTTTCAGGTCGTATTTCTGGTTGATGATCTCAATTGTATTGAACAGGTACCCGCTCTCCTCGTCAATCCTGGTGGTGTTGAACTCCCCTGAAACTTTCCCGTCATCGAACACCACTCCCTCCACAAAATGGTACCTCAGAAATTGCTGCAAAGAATCCACATCCGAAGGAACCGTACCTTTTGCCAGGCCTTCCTCGAGTGCTTCATTGGTCGGGATGAAGCAGGTGTAGTAATTTCCGATGGAAATGTTGTCCAGGCTCTCCGGCAGAAGGTTCTCATCAAACACGAAAAGTCCTGCCTGGTAACAGAGCTGGTAGAATTTCTGGTACTGCTGGTAGGTCCCCGGATCCGAAATGATCTCAAAAATTGATTCACGGGGGGATACCAGTATGCGGTCGATGGGATAGACGATCCCTCTGCCGCTCACATGTATGGGACTGCCTATCTGTGCGGGGGACAGGTCCCCTCCGGCAAAGATCCCCAGATCGGTCACCCCGATGTAGGTGTTCTGGGAGGCTTCAATGAATGTTCCCTCCTCGAAATCATCTTCACCCAGGTCACCAAACACCAGATGCGTGTTAACAATATCGGTGGCCACTTTTGGTGACAGCGGGGTCAGCGGGCTGTCCTGGTGGTACAGACCGTAACCTCCGATCCCCGTCCTGAAAGTGTACCCCGCAGCCCGCATTGCATCATTGGATGGTGCGAACAGGGTAAAGACCAGCTTTTCCTCGTTGAGCAGTCTGTCCGCCAGGTAAAATACGAGCATGTCGCAGAACCACTCGTAGTCGCTGTTGCCCATGATGGGTTGGGCGACAGATTCAAATATCCTGGGAAGAAGGTATTTATTGATTCCGCAGAAAGGACCATTGCTGGCCATCCTGGAAAAGAAGATATCTCCTTCAGCAATGTTGCAGTCGACCAGCGAAGCGGTGAGATCCCGCTCCCATTCCTCGGTCATGATGCTGAACTGGGAAGGCCAGTAATTGGTACCGATGTAATGGGACAGGTACCAGTTGATCCAGTACTCCCCGATCTGGTCCAGGGAGGTGTAACCCGATGTCCGTTCCGCCAGGAATGCCTGCAATGCATCATTGGTGGGGACGAAAAGCGTCAGGGTATTCCGGAAACCGTTGTTGGCCACATTTTCCACATCCGGTGAGGTGCCAGACGGGAAGATGCGGTTCATTCTCAGGAACAGGGAATCCAGGATCCCGTCCTCATCCACATCTCCCTCGTTATCCTGCATGGTGGTGTAACTGCTGCTGTACTCGTAGTATGTGTTCTTCCCGATCAGTTCCCTGAACATACTGAACTCCTCGTGTTGTACGAGGATGTCATTATGGTTCGGGGGAGGGACCAGCACCCTGTTGATCCGGTGGATCCAGCCGTTCTGGGCAGGGACGTCGTATTCGGTTACCTCGGCCCTGTCCACGTGAAATCCCTGGAAGGTTGTCCCGGGGTAAAGAAATTCATAATTTTCCGGAGCATTGAGATCCTGCTCGGAGAAGTATTCATTTGAGAAGACCGGGATATACTTGGTTTCATGATAGACATGATACTGCCTTCCAAGGGTGTCAAATTCAACTGTCAGTGGAGGAGTATATCGTGTGGGCTGGCGGAAATTCTCGGTGCTGTATTCAATGTCCATATCCTGGATGTTCAGTCCGTAGAGAAGCATGAACTTGGAATATGCCCAGAAAACAATGTGGTAGAATACAATGCCTTTCAGTTCTTCTTCGGGGATATCTTCCAGGGAATTATATCCTGTCTCGGTGAAAAAATCAGCAAATGCCTCATCGTCAGGCGCAAATACAGTAAAATTCCCTGTCCTGCCGAGTACATCATCAAATTCCACCATTTCGACCGCACTGCAGAATTGTGTGTAATTACCATCCTCTTCAAGCACATCCAGAATGGTGCCGATCAGGTCATCAGGCACCCGGTAGTATTCATCGAACTTCTTTTCACAACAGTTTAAAAGAAGAATGATGCAGGAAAGCAATCCGGGTAAAAGGTGACGCAATTTCATTCCCTTTCTCTAAATTATATCCGTCTCAGCTTATCAGAACCATCACAATAAGTGAAGAAACCAGAAGGAGTACAATAATGCTGACGATCAGCCTGCCCCTGACTTTTCTTACCTGTCTCCGTTTCCCGGAAAGTTCCATGTGATGCGAAGCCTGATCCACGGAAGTAAGTTATGAAGCAGGGAAATCGGGCAGTAGCATCATTGTACGGATTCATTGCACAATGGTCCGGAGTGTCTGAATTTGCACATTTAATTGATCGGTGCACTCAGCCGGAAACGGTCCCGAGGTAGTTTCTGATAAATTCCTTCGGTGTTGTATCGTAATATTTTTTGAACAACCTGATCAGGTAGGAACTTGAACTGATCCCCACCATAACGTGCACTTCAGAGACAGACAGATCTTCATATAACATCAGCTTGACTGCATGTTTCAGCCTGACCCTCTGGATGTATTCTCCCGGTGTGAATCCGGTAATTTCCCTGATCCTTGCATAGAGCACGGTCCTGCTGATCCCGAGTTCCCTTGCGATTGCACCTGCATTCAGGGAAGGATCCTTAATCCGTTTCCGGATGATTTTTTCGATCCCCTGGATGAATCTTGATTCTTTTTCACCCCTGACTTCCATAAGCGTTTCCGATTCATTTAAACCATAATTCAGCATCCTGGAGCGGTTGTTCTCGATCATGCGTTTTACCTGAAGTTTCAGAAGTCCAAGATTGAAGGGCTTGGTAATTACCTGGTCAGCCCCCAATTCAAGACAATTCCGGTGATCCTCCTCTGAGTCCCTTGCGGTCAGCATGATGACCGGGACGGAAGCGGTGTGCTTTCTTGTCCTGATCTCTTTCAGGAACACGGCCCCGTCCATGACGGGCATGATCCAGTCCGCAATGATCAGGTCGGGCGGTTGACCATCCATGCGCTCAAGGGCATCAGCCCCGTTGGCTGCCTCTGAAACCATGTATTCATCTGACAGGTTTTCCCTGAGAAAATTTCGCAATGCAGCATGATCCTCCACGATCAGGATCCTGGGAAGGATTCTTTTCCGCGGAGCGGGCAGCTTCTGTCCCGACCGTTCCGGAATGGCTGCAGACACCTGGTCCTTCAGCTTCTCACTATCGATAACAACCGGCTGTTCGTCCGTTTCCTGCCTGTCCTCCAGGCGCAGATGATTTTCACCCGCAGGAAGGAGGATAAGTATTTCCGTCCCAACACCCCGTTCACTGGCCACCCTGATGTCGCCCTGGTGCATCAGGACCAGGTTCCTTACCAGGGCGAGCCCGATCCCGCTGCCGATGTGGTCGCCGGCCCGTTCTGCCTCAAACTGGTAGAACCGGTCAAAAATCCTGGGCAGGGATTCCCTGGATATTCCCACTCCTGTGTCAGATACCAGGATTCCAACATAATTCAAACCTCCCCGGGCCTGGTTCAGATGAAGGGTATGGTAGGCAGGATTAAAATTGAATGCCTGCGGTTTGTCAATTACTGATATGGTGACAAGGCCCCCCTGCCTGGTGTAGTTAAAGGCATTTTCGAGCAGGTTATGGATTATTTTCCTGAACTTCTCCCTGTCCACCCAGATCCTCATCCTATCCTCCGGCACATTGATCAGGTACTCTATTCTCCTCTCTTCCGCGATGCATTCAAACTGGGTGGCAATTTCATTTACAAAACCGCACAATTCGATCTGTTCAGGTTTCATCTTGCTGATGCCGGTGTCGGTTCTCCTGAACTCCATCAATTCATTGACCAGGTTGAGCAAAAGTTCTGCATTCTTTCGCACAGTGTTCAGGTTCTTGCGGTGACGCGGAGGCAGCCGCCGGTCCTCCAGGATCTCGTTCAGGGGAGCCCTGATAAGGGATAGCGGGGTCTTGAATTCATGGGAAATATTGGTGAAGAACATGAGTTTGGACTGATGCAGCTTTTCATTGTAGATCAACTCGTGCTTCAAACCTGCAAACCTGAAGATCAGATGGAAGATCAAAAAGAGCAGTCCGGTGAAAAGAAGGAGATAAATCCCCAATGCAATCTTTGTCTTCCACCATGGAGGAAGGATGATCACTGTTTTTTCAAGATAGTTCTCGGGCCATACAGAAGAATTTTCTGATACTTTGACCCTGAATTGATAGGTCCCTGGAGAAAGATTGTTGTAACCTGCATTCCGAATCCCCCGGGGATCGATAATCCAGTGATCATCAAATCCTTCGAGCATATGGGCATATTGGATCCGGTCCGGATCCACATGCCCCGTGGCCAGGAATTTCAATGAAAAATTGCTGTTCATATGGTTCAGAACCAGTGTGTCCTGATATAGGATATGCCTTTTCAGGACCTGGTCCCCGTGAAGGATGTCCCCGTTCCTTACAAGCTGGTTCTGGATCCTGAGTTCGGTAATAAATACCCTGTTTGTGATCGGATCCTTTCTGATGTCGGATGGATTAAAGAAATTCAACCCGTCCATACTGCCGAAATAGAGCATTCCATCGGGCGACTGGTAATAGGACTTCCATAGAAAATAATTGGAAAGCAGTCCGTCCTCCCTGTAATAATTTTCAAATTGCTCTGACCGCGGATCGAACTTCCCGATGCCGTTCTCCGTGCTGATCCAGATATGTCCTTCCTCGTCGGCCGCTATCCCGTACACAGCATTGCCAGGTGACCCCCTGGATACATCGAAGAGATCATAACTGATCTGCCTGTCCTTAAAATGCACCCGTGCCAGTCCCAGATTATATGTTCCGAGCCATATATTGTTTTCCAGGTCCTGGCATATGGAGATGCAGTTGCGCAGGAAGTCTTCATCGTACCCGGAGGTATTATCAACATCCCCTGCAGCTGTGCGGAAATAGACAGAAGTGGTGGAATCAAAGGCCGGGATATCATCGGGAAAGGTCTCCCTCCTGAAATCAAGCCTGCATAATCCATAATTCCAGCTGGCGATCCAGATCCGGCTTCCGTCGAAAAGAAATGATTGTACATTGTGGCCTTCCAGGATCCAATGAAATTCATCCGTCCTGTGGTCATACAGCCCTAGTCCTGTCCGGGTTCCAAACCAGACCCTGTCGAGTGAATCTGCCTGGATATGGTATATTTCATCACTTCCGTCAAGAAAATCCGGCCGCCGGAAAGTCAGCCGGTCGGCATAGGCATCATCCGCAAAACAAAGCCCATTGTCGTGCGATCCCACCCAAAGACGCCTGCGTGCATCCAGAAAAAGGGAGGAAATGTAGTTGGAACAGACACTCTGCCGGTTCTGGGGATCATGCTTAAAATGGCTGATCAATCCTGATACTGGATCGATCCGGTCGAGTCCGTTGTTGTATAATCCCACCCAGATATATCCGTTCCTGTCCCTGAACACAGACCTGACTGCCTTCCCCCCCAGGCTGTTTCTGGAATCCGCTTTCTGCCTGTATGCAAAAAAGTCCTTTGTCCTTATATTGATTCTTGTGAATCCTTCGTTCAGGTAAGTCACCCAGATCACACCTGTCTGGTTGCCGTAAATCCCGGTGATCTGCTCGTCCAGGATACTGTTCGGATTATCCACTTCATGATGAATCCATTGAAAGTCGCCGTTCCCTTTGTTGATCCTGTAAAGGTCTTTCCCTGAAGCAATCCACAGGTCATTCCGGTAATCTTCATAAATGGCGGTAATCTCCATCCGGAATCCTGCGTTTTCCATTGCAGATGAACGGGGAGGGTGCATCGGGGGATCCACAAGACAATATCCTTCTTCATACAGCAGCAGAAGTCCGTCGCTGGTTCCGATCCAGCAATTGCCTTCCGAATCTGTGTAGATGGTATTCAGTCTCCTTACCTGCCTCGGCGCGGGTATTTCCGGCAGGTTCCTGATGGACAGCATGCGGTCTTGCAGGCAGTACCTTTTGATCGAGTTGTCCGTAATGATCCAGAGGATGGTGCTGTCCCTGTTGATCACGAAGTTCCCCTTGAAATCATCCTGGTACACCACAAAGTCCTGCTTGGTGCTGTCCACCTTTACCAGGTTATTGTTACACGTTGCCCAGATGGAACCGGTCCGGTCCTGGACCACAGAGGCGAGCCGGCTGCGTTCATCCCTTCTGACACTCGCGAATGTAATGTTGGAAAGGATATTGGTGAATCGGTCGGTCTGTTTGTGGTACATATCTATAC
>DSDZ01000281.1 GCA_011048475.1 Bacteroides sp.
ATAAACATCAATGAAGCAATGGTAAAACATCTGGTCGCCGTTGTTTTTTTGTTCCAGGGCCCTATCTTTCTTGCAGGACAGGATTCTTTTTTACACAGCGACAATCACATTGCCGGTGAATTCCTGAGTGAGCGGGATACAGTCAGCGTCATTGATAAAAAAATCGGACAGGATGACCGCAGGAACTATCTGGGTGCGGGTCTTCTGGATCCCCTGTTGTACGGAAATCTGAGATTTATATATGAACGCCGGTTCGGACCCGGATCATTCTCTGTGTGTTTCCCTCTTACGATCGGGATGAATGCAGATTTCCTTCAGGCTTCAGATTTCAGAGAGCGAAATTTAGATTTCAGGACCGGTGCGGGATTCAATTTTTATGTGCCGAGACCCCGCGGACCAAGCTGGCTTATACTGGGAACCGGAATATTCGGAGGAAGATTTCACTGTTTCAGTCATGAAAGCTGGACAAATGAATCGAGAACCTTTCTTGCGCTGAACACCAACTGCTCGATTCATCTCCATCTGAGCAATACATTTATTCTGGCTACAGGCGTGGATGTCAGCCTGCTGGGATATAATTACCTTGGTTACATATATTCGCCTAAGATCTCCATGTTGGGTGCTGCAGCGTTGAGGATTGACCTGCTTTTTAATCTCAAATGATCAGGAGGACCATGAAAAGAAGATCAATAACCCTTTTCATCACGCTCAGACAGGGTTATCCTGCGAAATTTATGGTGTGGCTACTTCTCGCTGCATTCATGAACATGATATCAGGTTGCTACTATTATAAAGTGATTAACAGTAAGGAGGACCCCTCCAGCGTGATCAGTGCACAGCAGGAGATGGAAAAATTCTTCATTCTCCATGTTGACGGGAAGGCATGGGAATTTTCAGACATACATATTGATGGAGCAATTCTTCAGGGCAGGATCAATGACCTGGAGGGCCATCATTACTACGAAACCGCCCGCGAGGATCAGGTAAATCGATACAGGAGAAACATACTGGGGGACGAAGTGATCAATGAGGTACATATTACAGCCTCCGCATATGAATCCCTGAGCGGAAATACGATATCAGTACCTGTGGTGTCCATTCAGAAGATAGAAATATACGATCCCGCAGTCGGAGCCACCATTGCCTCATGGGTTTTTTCAGGTCTGGGAATTGCCGCGCTGGAATATGGGATCATTGCTATCATTATTATGCTGACCAAATCCTCCTGCCCTTTTGTGTATACCTGTGACAGTACAGCATATGAATTCTGCGGGGAAATTTACAGCGGTACGATCTATCCGCCCCTTGAAAGAGATGATTATTTGTATCTGGATGGACTGGTTGATGTTGACGGCCAGTACAGAATTCTCCTGAGAAATGAGGTATATGAAATACAACACACCAACCTGGCAGAATTAATCGTCATCGATCATCCGCAGGGATCTCAGGTGTATATTGATAAACACGGAAGTATTTTCACAGTGTCAGATGAATATTCTCCCGTATCAGCCACAAACCTGGATGGTAAAAACATTCTACCGCAGATCTTGCACAGGGACAGCCTGAGTTATTTTGGAGCGGAACCGGATAAATACCGGGATCCGATCGATGGTGTTATCCTAGAAATTGAACTTCCAGGTGAAATTGATTCGATGAACCTCATTCTCAGGGCCAAGAATTCATTCTGGCTGGATTATGTATTCACAAGATTCCATGAATTATTCGGTTCGAAATATGACAGACACATGGATAAACGGGCAAGATCCGACCGGCAAGAGATGGAGAAAAAAATGCTGGAAAACAAACTGCCAGTTTCAGTTTATATTGAAAATGAAGGTGTCTGGCAATTCCTGGATTATTTCAACATCGCTGGCCCCATGGCGCTGCGTGACGATATTCTTTCTATCTCCCTGCCGGAAAATCATGCGAAAACCATTCGGATCAAACTTGAATACGGGATCTATTTCTGGGAAGTGGACCATGTGGGAATCAATTTTGACGGACCAGGAAATGCGGTCGGCAGGATAATCAGTCTGGAGAGTGCAATAGATGGTTATCACAACGATTCGAAAGACCTGCTCGCAGCGGATGATCATCTTTATTACGTCCAGAGAGAGGTCGGGGAATATGCAGATCTGATCTACAGTGCTCCACCCGCCTCTTTGGGAATGGACCGGTCAGTTTTCCTTCACAGCAAGGGGCATTACAGGATCATCAGGGACCTGGAAGGGAAGCCTGATCTCAGGACTCTCCGGTCCTTGAAAAAAGAAAACGGACTACCTCAGTTCTCACTGGAACTGTTGCAGGAACTGACACCAATGACTAAAAACTGAAGAAAGTTCGAGGACATCATAATCAAAGCCTATGCATGCGCGCTGATGCCGGCTTCTCTCTGCAGCTTATGATGCAGTTTTCTGCCCTCCCTGACGATGATCTCGATAATTTCCTTTATATCTTTTTCTGTTGTTCTGAAATTTACGATACAGCCCCTTAAACAATACACATTCCTGACAAGCGCATTTGACAGGAACACCTCTCCCCCCTGCTGCAGTTCATTCAAAAGTGCTTCATTCAATGTATTCAGGTAGATTTCCCTCTTTTTGACCGCATTCCCAAGATCTGAAGGAACATATCTCAGGGTGGTAATACTCAGGTTCTGGGTGATAGCTTCGAGTTCCGGATGATTGCCGGCCTTCTCAAATAGTAATCTGGACAACCTGATATCATCACCGATCATTTTCATATAACCACTTCGTCCGACCTGCTGCAATGCAAGCCATACCTTCAATGCCCTGAAATTTCGTGAATTCTGAAGACCGTACTCGTAATAATTCAGGACTGGATCCTGATCACTACCGGCAAAGTTGTAATATTCGGGATGAGAACTGAAGGCATCAATCAGATGTCCTGGCTCTTTTACCAGGGTACAGCCGGCTTCAAGCGGACTGTACCACCACTTGTGGGGGTCAAGAGCAATCGAATCAGCATCTTCAAGTCCCTTAAAAAGCATCTTTAATTCAGGGAGAACCGCTGCGGGAACTCCATATGCGCCGTCCACGTGAAACCACAGGTCATATGTTTTACAGATTGAGGAAATACCTTCTAGATCATCTACCACACCAGTGCTGACATCTCCGCCAGCAGCAATAACCATGATCGGCTTTCTGTCATAACTTAAATCATTTTTAATACTCTCCTCCAGGATCCTGATATCCATCTGATTGGCAGTATCTAAAGGTATCCGGCGGAGGGATCTGGTACCCTGGCCAAACAGGGTCACAGCCTTGTCAATCCATGTATGGGTCGCGCTGGAACAGTAGATAACCATTTCCGGCGAAGCGCCTGAAATACCATCCTCCTTGATGTTTCCTGGGGCCTTCGCATTCCTTGCAGTCAAAAATGCAGTAAAGTTGGCCATATTGCCGCCGCTTACCAGGATTCCTCCGTAGTCGGGTGAAACACCGATGAATTCCGCAAGCCACCTGATCGTCTGTTTTTCAATTTCGGTGGCAATGGGACTTAATATTTGTGCCCCCAAATTGGGATTCACCGAAGCCGCCAAAAGATCTGCCAGAGCTCCTATGGGAGCTGCAGAGGAAGTGATATAGCCCATGAATTTCGGATGCCCGTTCAACAGGGAGTGACTGAAAAGCAATTCGCAAGCCTCTGAAAGCAGATCTTCCGCCGGAGTTCCGTTTTCCGGTAATCCTGAACTACCCAGGATTTTTTGTAACTGTGCGGGAGACTCTCCCCGGGTGACAGGCCTTTCACTGATCGTTTTGATGAACTCAGAAATTGCATCAATCAGTTGATAACCAATTTTTTTGAATTCTTCACCGCCGATTTCGATCGGAGTTACCCGATTGTTTTTCATATTTGAAGTATTATTCCCGGCTTTCCTGTAAACCGGAAAATCAATTAACTGTAGCTGGTTGGGGCAGGTGTACGAACGGAGGGCTTATCGTACCATTTCCGAAGACTAACAAGTGATTCGGAAAAAAGTTCAACTTTTTTCGTAACTTGCATAGTATTCAGATACTGAAATAAATCCCTGGTGTTACGAATGAGAATATTCACATGGCCGGTTTGTATACATATCTGCGAACAGGTAAAAGTGGACTCCTTACAACAATTCTGATCACCGTTATATTTTCATTTTTTGAACCCGCTTCCCTTCAGGCAGCTCCTGCCGCCAGAAAATACATCATCACTGCAAGTGCGGGGCCCGGAGGAAGTATCTCCCCTTCCGGCAGCATCCGTGTGGATAAGAATAAAGATCTGACCTTCACCATCACCCCTGATCCGGAATTTGAGGTCCTGGATGTCCTGGTGGACGGCTCATCTATCGGTCCCGTCCCTACATACACATTTGAAAATGTGACGAGCAACCACACCATCAGCGCTTCGTTCATAAAGAAATTGATCAGGGTTCTGGATGTGACCATTCCCGATGAACCCATGAAAATAGGCGACATGGTCCCGGTAACGCTTGCCGTGGAAGATGACGCGGGGGTATCTTATACGCTTTCATCAGGTTCGGTAGGTGGTTACCTCATGGAGGGATTTACCCGCATATCTTCCACCGTCTATCAGTCACATTTCATTGTCTATCAGGGAGGGAACAGCTATGAGGCTTCGGAGGACATTCCGGTATCCGGTGTGGTTATTTCGAACGGTGTGAAGCAAAGCGAACCTTTGAATCTGACGATTTCACAGGGAAATGATCCCATTGATGCAGAAGCACCCGGGGTCCTTAAGATGGAAGTCCCCTCCATCGAGGTGGGTGTCGGAGGAGTGGTCAAAGTGACAATCACCGCTGATGGCTCGGGCTACTCTGCCGGTACCGGAACCGTGGTAAACGGAATCTCCCTTGAATCAACCAGGGTCTCTTTTATGGAACGCTCCATGGGTTTGTACGAGCTATCCTATACCGTCGCAAGCGGGGATAATGATGTGTCACCCGGTACCCTCCAGGCCAGTGTGGTGCTTTTGGATGCGGCCGGGAACCGGAGCGATGCCTATTCACAGCTTGTCCCGAACAGCCTGGAGATATATACGACATTGCCCGAAGCCACACTTTCCGCCGTCCCGGAGATCTGTGAAGGAGATGAAACAGACCTGAGTGTTTATCTGAGCGGAAGGCCTCCCTGGAGCTTCACCCTTGAAGAGGGTAGTACAAGTACAAATTTCGCTGATATAGAGGCGTCAACGTTCAAAATCGAAATTTCCCCCGGTGAGACGACCAGCTACCGGATCAGTTCGGTCACCGATGTGAACGGGGTAGAGAATACAGGCAGCGGAACCATCCAGGTAACCGTGTATGACAGAACCGAGGTGGAGATCATCAACCTGGAGGCCGGTTACTCTGTGAATGCGGAACCGGTCAAACTTGAAGCCAATGTTCCCGGGGGTGAATTCTCCGGTCCGGGAGTGATCAGTTCGACGGGATATTTCTATCCGGAACTGGCCGGAACCGCCGATTCGCCCCACACAATATCCTATAGCTATGTGAATGACAATGGCTGCACCAGTATGACCAGCAAACTTGTTTACGTGTCCGGGGGGGAGGCGGCGATCCTGATCCCGAAAAACGCATTCTGTTCCAGTGACGATCCCTTCAGGGTCAGCGTCATGAATGTAAGCGGGACCACCGGTTCCTTCAGCCTGTTGAACTCCGAAGGGGAATCCGTTGCCGGGCTGACAGATCATGGTGACCGGACAGCAACCATTGATCCGGCATTGCTGAACGCGGGTAGCTATACGATCGAATACCGGTATACAGACGGAACAGCGGTTTCCCTCACGGAATCTTTTTCCGTTGAAATAATAAGTCAACCCGTCATCCTGAACCTGGATGACGGTCCCTATTGCCAGAATGCACCCCCGTTCATCCTGCAGTCCGATCCGGAAGGGATGGTATTTGAAGGTCCCGGTGTTTCAGGGAACATCAGCGACGGATTTATTTTTAATCCGTGGGACGCCGGACCGGGAGATATTGAGATCTTCTGCAACAATGTTTCAGAAAACGGGTGCAGCGCAAGCACGAGTCAAAACGTCCGGGTTCTTTATGTTCCCGAAGTGAAGTTCGGCCTGAGTACTGCATGTATTCCTGAAGGTGGTGAGATCGTATCATTTAATAACCAGACAAGTAATATCTCATCAGTTGAAACCTGGACCTGGGATTTTGATGATCCGGACAGCGGGGAAGAAAACCGGAGCAACCTCCCCGATCCCACCCATTTCTACAGGGAACCGGGCCAGAGAAAGATCAGCCTTACAGCCACCACCTATGATGGGTGTGTAGCCACATATGTACTGGATTCCGTGATCGACAGCAAACCGTTGGCCGATTTCACATGGAGCAACGAATGTTTTAATCCCGGCTCGGAAGTAGCGTTTTTTAACAGGACTGTATACGGTTATGCTGCAGTGGATACCATCCTCTGGACATTCAAAACCTCCGATGGTACTGTGCTTGATGAGGTTGGTCCCGAATTTCCCACCGATACAGTTACTTTTCAATTCAGTACGGCCGGAAGCTACCATGTTGAACTGTATACCACAAATGAAGCTGGCTGTTCGGGTAAGGCCAACCGGGAATTGATCCTGAGACCGGTTATAAAACTGGCAGCAGACGGATATGATGAACGATTCGACCAGTCGGAAGGATCGTGGACCATCCATTCAGAAAATCAGGCGAAAAGCTGGGTCTGGGATATCCCTGATTTTGAAGGGTATACCGGCGAGCCAAATGATAAGGCCTGGTACACCCGGTTGCCAGCCGGAGCCGGGGAATACATGGAGCAATCCTGGATCCAGAGTCCCTGTTTCGATCTTACGGGCATGGACCGGCCCCTGATCCGGCTGGATATCATGCGCAGCTTTGTTCCGCATATGGATGGCGCAGTGCTTCAGTACCGGGATGTGGTGGAGGAGGGATGGAAAACGGTGGGCGAAGACACCCCGGGGATAGAATGGTACGATGCAAACAGTATTTACAATCTTCCAGGGGGAGGGAGTACAGGATGGGGAGCAGTTGTGTTCGATCCGGACACGGGATGGGTGACCGCGGCACATGACCTGGACGAGGTGACAGGAAAATCGGATGTTTCATTCAGGATTGCCATAGCTACCGGCGGGCAAACGTACCTGGGTAACCAGGGTTTCGCAGTTGACAATGTGGTGATCGCGGAACGTATTAAACTTTCTGTTCTGGAACACTTCACGGATTATTCGAACGACAGTTCCAGGATCGCAGATGAGATCATTAACGCTGTTAAGAACAGGCATCCAAAGGATATTATCGACCTGCAGTATCATCTGAGTGAGGGTGGAATGGATCCCATGTACCTGAATAATCCGTATCCTTCCTCCACAAGATCAGTCAATTATGGAGTGCCGGGACTTCCCTACTCCATCCTGAGCGGAGGAGCCTATCCCTATCACCGGTATGATCTTCCCGCTCTCAGGGCAGGTGGTATCGAAGACCATGTACGCACACTCTCCCTTGAAATCCCCGAGTTCGACGTTGACCTCACCGTGGACTGGTCAGAAACAGAATTGGCGGCTCAGACCACGGTTACCTGCAAAACGGACAAGTTTGATGACAATATTCAACTGTACCTGGTCGTTTTTGAGACTTCGGTGTCCGGGTACGCCGGGAACGATGGAAGTCCGTTGTTCAGGAATGTGGTCCTGGACATGCTGCCATCACCAGCAGGTAAATTACTGGGAGACAAATGGGTCCGGGGTAAAAGCGATGTCCGTACCCAGACATGGATTTATGCGCCATATGTAGAAGACATCGATGATCTGGCAGTAGCGGCCTTCGTACAGGACCGGAGCTCGAACCGGGTCCTCCAGGCTGCTGTCGCATATAAAGATCCCATGGTCGACCTTCCAGACCCAACTGCCGAGTACACAAACCTGGCGGTTTATCCCAATCCCGCTGCCACAACGCTTTTTGTTGACCCGGGGTTCGTTCCGGAAAATAACGGGGTCATTGAGCTGGTGGATCTCAGCGGAAAGGTTGTGCTGAAGGAACATGTACCTGCCGGAAACCGGGTGGTCCGGTTGAACATATCCCATCTCAACCGGGGAATCTATCTTCTCCGTTGGATAGACCCGGGTCAGGTCCGCGGAGTGAGCAAGGTTGTAAAGATCCTGCAATGAGTTTTTAAGGCCGATCCGGGACCATTTATTCTTCAGGCACCAGCTCCCTTTCTGCCCTCCCGGCGCAGCGGTCGCAAAGATCGGTGATGCTCTTCAGTTCCCTGGCCTGGGCCACCGTGCCTTCGAAAATTTCATCTGTCCGGTCGGTGTTGATATAGGAACAGTCGGGGTACAGATGGTAGCTTTTCCCGTATTTGGTCCAGTACACATGGTTCGCTCCGGTCAGGGCCTCCACCTCCTGCGTTTGCTGAATGATGTCCTCCTGGGAGACAGGGTTGAATTCCACCCCCAGCAGTCCGGCCACCACCAGCGCCACCACGGCGATGCTGCCCACAAGGCCTTTCTGCTTGCCCGTCAGGTTCTTGTTCGTGAAGATGAGGATCACCAGCGGGAGAAATGCAATGATGCTGATGATCAGTCCGAGCTGATTCTGGATGAAGAACTTCACCTGGTCCTTCTCGGAAGCCGGATCAAGCCTGTTGGCCTTTTTCCAGAGCCAGGAACCGATCACAGCAAAGATCAGGGCCGCCACGATCTGGACAATCAGCAACGTGGTGTTGACCGTTGCTTCCCTCAGGGTGAGGATGGCCCAGATCTCGAAACCGATCGCCACGATCCAGGAGATAACCGCGATGATGCGGAAGGTCCGTGACTTTTTCTTGTTCTCGTCACTGACCGTGTAGGATGCTGACTGCTGACCTGCGGAGGAAGCCGGAGTCTCGCCCCCTTCTACCCTCGTGATCTTTTTGGTGGTTTTTTTTTCTGCCATTTCTTTACTTATTTGATTCGGGTGTCGTTTGGTTTTGACTGTTAACAAATATATGCAATTAATTCTTTTCTATTCGTAGCGAAGCGAGTTGACCGGATTTGCGGATGCTGTCTGGTAAACCCTGAGGATCACCGTGACGGCGGCAATGATAAATGCAAGGAAGGTACTGGACAGAAAGATCAGCGGGTCCAGTTGAACCCGGTCCGGATAATTCTGAAGCCAGTTCTTCATCAGGATATAGCCCAGCGGCCAGGCCACCACCGTGGCATACAGGATCAGCCACCCGTATTCTTTCGACAGGGTGAACAGCACATTCCCGATGGAGGCTCCCATGGCTTTTCGGATCCCCACCTCCTTTGTTCTCTGGACTGCCGATAAGGATGCCAGTCCCAGCAATCCCAGGGACGCGATAAAGATGGCCAGCACGGCGAAGATGCTGAACACAGCTGCCGTTTTTTCCTCGTTGCGATAGAGTGTGGTCAGGTCATCCTCCAGGAAGCTCATCTGGATGGGTTGCTGGTTCACAAATGCATTCCAGGTATCCTCAATATAGGAAAGCGTGGATGCTGGAGCGGTTTCGCTGACCCTGACCGAAAGCAGGTAGGGTGTGAATGCCGCAAACCTGATGACCAGCGGTCTGATATCCTGGTGCAAAGACTGGAAGTGAAAATCCTTCACCACACCGATGATTTGACAGGGCTCACCTGAACCTTCACCCAGGGAAGTGATCAGCCTCCTGTTCAGCGGATCTTCGAATCCGAGTGCTCGGACCGCTGCCTGGTTCAGGATCAGTGCAGAAGAGTCCGTTGGATTGTCCCGGTTGAACCACCTGCCCTCAATGATTTCCAGTTCATAAGTCTCCCCGAAGTACCAGTCCGCCCACATGTTGTTGATGGCATAGGTCTGATCCCTGGAGGCTCCTTCGGGTATGTACGCGTTGTCACCGATCAGTTCCCCGGGTACCGTACTGGAACCGCTGACCCTGAGTACCGCAGGATTCTTCAGCAGCTCCTGAATAAAAGCTTCCATTTGATTTTCAAGAACATAGGCCCTATCGATGACCACCAGGTTTTCCTTGTTGAATCCCAGATCCTTGTTCTGGATGAAATTCATCTGGCGATTCACCACAAGGGTACATATGAACAGTGCGATGGTAATGATGAACTGGAAAGTAACCAGGATGCGTCGCAGGTAGGCCCCCCTGATGCCCCTCATCGCGCCGCTCTTCAATACATCCACCGGTTTGAAGGAGGACAGGAAGAAGGCGGGGTAACTGCCCGAGGCAAATCCGACAAAAACACCGATCAGAAGCAGACCGATCAGAAAAACCGGGCGATCCAGGAAACTGAAGACCAGGTCCTTCCCGGTGAGGGTATTAAAAGAAGGAAGAAACAGCTCCACCAGAGCGATGGCCAACACCAGTGCCAGAATGGTGGTAAGGAATGATTCCGCCAGAAATTGCCAGATCAGACGGGTCTTGCCTGCCCCTGCCACTTTCCGGATCCCTACTTCCCTTGCCCTTCTGGCAGCGCTTGCTGTGGCCAGGTTCATAAAATTGATGGATGCGATGATGATCAGGAAGACAGCAATGATCGAAAAAATGATCACAGAGGTCTTGCTGCCGCCCGGATTGATCTCAAATTGCAGGTCGGATTCCAGGTGGATCTTTTTCAGAGGCTGTAAGAAGTACCCGTACCGGTTGCCTCCGCCCAGGAACTCTTCCATGGTCATGCCCAGCAACTGCTCCAGCTGAGGACCCATGTGCTTCTCCAGCAGGGCAGGGAATCTGGCCTCCAGTATACCCGGATCGGAATCCTCCCTGAGCACCACGTATGTGTAATTGTTGTTCCCCAGCCACTGGTCCATGTCGGCAATGAATATGGAGTTCATGGAGCCCAGGATATTGAACCTGAAATGGGAGTTCGGGGGAAATCCCCTGACCACGCCGGTAACTTCGAAATTCTCTTCCTCCTGCCCCACCTTCAGCAGTTTGCCGACCGGGTCTTCATCCCCGAAATATTTTCTCGCAGTCTCTTCGGTGAGTACCAGAGTATTGGGACGGTTAAGCATCCGGTCGGGGTCTCCCCGGATAACCGGCGCTGTGAACACGTTGAAAAAGGTGGAATCAGCATAATAGAAATTCTCTTCCACGAATACCCTGTCCTCATACCTGACGATGGGATCCCCGTCAAATGTGAATAACCTGGTAAATTCTTCCACTTCAGGAAATTCACTCTTCAGGGTTGCTCCCATGGGGGCGTTTGACAGGGCCGCCTCCATTTCGTTTCCCTGGATCTTGCCACTGATGCATATCCTGTAGATATTCCTGAAATGCTCATTGTGGCGGTCGTAACTCAATTCATCCAGCACGAACAAAAGGATGATGATCGAGCTGGCAATCCCGATTGAAAGACCAAGTACATTGATCAGCGCAGACCCTTTGTTTCGCCAGATGTTGCGCAGTGCGACCGACAGATAGTTTCTCAGCATGATAGCTCTGTTTTGAACGGGCTATCTATTTCAGGCAGGTGGTTAATCTGGATTTGTTTTCTATATTGGATCAAATTTATAACAAATTACGGTGATGAAAAATATCTTTTGTCTTTTCCCGGCAGGAACACTGCTGTCCATTTTTCTGTTATCAACCGGTGCGGTCGATACCCGGGCATGTACGATCATTGCTGTGGGCAAGAACGCTTCGGCGGACGGATCGGTGATCATTTCCCACACCGATTGCGGTGCCGATAACCGGATCAGGGTGGTTCGGGGAAGCAACTTCGGTGAAGGAGAAATGGCCCCGGTCTACTGGGGTATCCAGGATATTCACCGTCCGCTGGACGATTTCGGGGAGGTGATCGGGTATATTCCACAGGTGAAACGAACCTTTTCTTATTTCCACTCCGCCTATCCCCATATGAACGAGCACCAGCTTGCCATTGCCGAGAGCACCACCAGCCAGCGCGAAGAACTGAGGATCAACATGGACGAATGCAAACAGATCATCACGGTGGAACAGGCGCAGGCCTTTGCCCTTCAGCGTTACACCTCGGCCCGGGATGCCACCGCTTTTATCGGAAGCCTCATGAGCAGATACGGTTTCCTTCCCTCCTGCCAGGGGGAATCGGAAACCCTGGTGATCGGCGATACCGGAGAGGTCTGGATCTTCGAGGTTTTCAGCGTGGGACCCGGCTGGGATCCCGAAAGCGGTAAGCCCGGAGCCATCTGGGTGGCACAGCGGGTACCGGACGACCATGCCCTGGTCGTGGCCAACTGGGCCATTATCAAGGAGGTAAATCCTGCCGACACCGTGAACTTCATGGTATCCTCGAACTATATGCAATTTGCCATCGACAAAGGCTGGTATGATCCCAGCGGAAGCGAGCCATTCATCTGGCAGGATGTGTACGCACCCCTCCCCAGGGAATGGGCCACCAGCAGGTTGTGGCTTTTTTACAGTACCTGGGCATCCGGTTACCGGGACTGGCCCAGAAGGAGCCTGGAAGATGGTCACATGATGGGGTATAACCAGTATATCCAATATGTGGAACCCCTCTCCATCTATCCCACCTCCGTACGCCCGGAAAAGAAACTCTCTGTCAGAGACGTAATGGCATTTCAGCGGTCCACCTTTGAAGGGACCATCTACGACAAGACCGAGGACTATGACTGGTACGTGCCTGACGGCAAAGGCGGGATGAAGAAAAGCCCGCTGGCCACCCCGTTCCCCACGAGGGACATGCGGGAACTGCTGGATATCAACAACCGCCGCAATGTGGCCAGGCCCATGGGATACTACGGGATGATCGCCCAGTTGCGCGGCTGGCTCCCCGATCCCATCGGAGGGATCTACTGGGTTTTTCTGGACAATGCCTACACCAGTCCCTATGTGCCTATCTATGCAGGTACACAGGAGATCGCCGAATGTTACAGGAATTACGATCCGACCACATACAGCAGCCAGTCTGCCTGCTGGGCCATTGATTTCGTGGACAACCTCCTGTACCTGAAATGGCAGGAAGCCATCAGGGATGTGTGGGAGGTCAGGGATCCCTATGAGGAAAAGCTGTTCACCGAGCGTGATCAGATTGACGCGGAAGCCCTTGCCCTGTATCAGGAGAAACCCGAAAGGGCATTGAAGTACCTGACCACATACACAACTGACTGCATGGAAGAGGTCCTGCGAATGTACAACGACCTGCATGACAGACTGATCGTAAAATACAGCAACAGCAGGTAAGCCGGCTCAGCGGTCTTCGTTTGATCGTTGGAAGCCGGTGGTTATTTTTTCCCGCTGATGGACCCTCTGCCTGTTCTCGGTCCACATGTGCAGCAGGTTTGACAGCAGAATGATCAGGGAGACGATCCCGGCAAGCGCGAACACATAGGTGAGCAGATCACCGAAGGGCACCAGGTAGTATAAAGCGATGACCATCAGGGTGGACCACACACCCATGCACCAGGGACATGTGATGATGGAACTGATTGTGCCCACCAGGTAATAATCCTGCTTGGCCCTGACCAGATCCCTGGCATATTTGAAGATCTTTTCGAAAACCAGGATGCGTGTCACCCGGAAGGAAGCCAGGAGGATCACCACGGCTTCCCGGAAAGTCATCTCCTGTATCTCAATTCCCTGCTTCTCCAGCAGGAACCCAACCAGCACGGCCAATCCCAGGAAGACGAATGCAGACCAGAAATTCCATGCCTGGTGTTTGCGTTCATTCATTGCGGTTGCGATTTAGGGCAAATATATGAAACATACGCGCAATTCATTTATTTTAACATACTTGGTTTGAATTATGGTTGCGCTCCACTGGGGGATTCGTTAACTTTTCGCTAATTTTGAGGCAGGACCTTAAAACCGGCAAACATTAATGACCCTCTACAAGAAATTCCCGATCTCAGCAGCGGTCCTGATCACTGTATCATGCTTTTCGATGTATATGGCTGCGCAGGACCTTCCCCGGGCGGTAAACAGACAACCTGCAGTGGCCGGCTCCTTTTACCCTGCTGACAAAGAGACGCTGCTCGCCACACTGAAACAACTGTTCGAGGAGGCGCCCGCCACCCATCTGGAAGGAAAGGTCCGGCAGCTGATTGTGCCCCATGCCGGTTACGCTTATTCGGGAGTGGTGGCCGCCGCAGGTTACAAAAGCATCCCCCGTAATGCTTCCTACAAGAACATCTTTATCATCGCATCCTCGCACAGGGAACAGTTCGAAGGTGTTTCAGTGTATTCCGTCGGCAATTATCTGACACCCCTCGGGGAGGCCAGGGTGAACAGGGAAATCGCCACGGCGCTGATTGAGGGAAACAGGCATATTTTTTACTATGAAAAGGCACACAACAGGGAGCACAGCATCGAAATACAGGTCCCGTTCATCCAGTATCACTTTGAAAAACCCCCTCCCCTGGTACCCATCGTGATCGGCTCCTCCTCCCTGTCCGTTGCCCGGGAACTGGCCCTTGCCCTGCTTCCTTACTTCAATGATGATAATCTTTTCATTGTCAGCTCCGATTTTTCCCATTACCCATCCTACGGGGACGCAACGTACATTGACGAGTTAACGGCGGAACCGATCCTGAAAAATGATCCCGAAGATTTTTATAACACCATTCGAAAGAACAGCAGCGAGTCCATCCCGAACCTGGTCACCCCCTGCTGCAGCTGGAACGCCATCCTCACCCTGCTGTACATGTCGCAACGGAGCAATGACATCCGGATGACCCCGGTCCTCTACCGCAATTCCGGAGATGCAGGTATCGGGGATAAAAGCCGGGTGGTCGGATATTGGGCAATTGCCGGTCACCGCCTGCAGCAGGTCGGGCAGGTTTTTAATTTAGGGGATAAAGAAAAGCAGCTGCTTGTTGAAATTGCGCGAAACACGCTTGAATCGTTTATCAATCAGAGGGAAATCCCGGCGGTGGATCCGTCCCAGCTGCCCGGATCACTTAAGCAGACCGCGGGCGCATTCGTAAGCCTTTATGCAGGTGGACGGCTCAGGGGTTGCATCGGCAACTTTTTTTCGTCCGTTCCCCTCTATCTGCTCGTACAGGAAATGACCGTTGCATCGGCCACCCGGGACCACCGCTTCGCTCCGGTCGAACCATCTGAGCTTGAATACATCGACATCCAGATCTCAGTGTTGTCCCCCCTGCGGAAGATCAACGGCATCGACGAGTTTGAGCTGGGGAAACACGGGATCTACATGACCAGGAACGGACGGTCAGGCACCTTCCTTCCCCAGGTCGCGTCGGAAACTGGCTGGAATGCGGAGGAGTTTTTCGGACACTGTGCCCGGGAGAAGGCCGGGATCGGCTGGGAAGGCTGGAAAGAGGCGGATTTGTATGTTTACGAGGCTGTGGTATTCGGGGAGGAAAAGATCCAATGAACCAGGGACCCTATCATCTCATATCCATCGGCATCCTGCTCACCGTTTTTTACCTGCTGAGCCTGCTGGCAGTAAGGATGAAACTGGTGACAGGAACCGGCCACAGGAGATTCTGGAATACACTGCTG
>DSDZ01000284.1 GCA_011048475.1 Bacteroides sp.
ACGCGGGGTGAATTCAGCGTTGGCTCAATGATTAGCTTATCCATTCCTTATTCGTTAATGATGATCTGTATTTCAAAAAATGAGTGGTCGCTGTCAACCGGTGTGAAACTGTATTTGATTTTATGTTCCGTCTTCAGCGCGATGGTGACCAGTCCCAGTCCGGCCCCCTTGTCGTCCTCCCCCGGTTCCCGGTTGATGATATCCTCGTAAAGGGTTTTAAGATTTTCCCTGTCCAGCTGACGAACGCGGTCAAGCTTGAACCTGAATTCCTCCAGATCGTCATTCTGGATCAGGTTCCCGGCGGTGATCAGGTACCGGTCATCCTGCTTTTTCACGGAAATGAGAGAGGGCCTGTTCTTATTTCTTTCTCCCGTCCCGCTTCCGGCTGCATATTTGTAAATGTTGTCGATCGATTCCACAAAAGCACCATAAACCTTTTTCCTGGTGGGTTTGTTCATTGCCAGGAACTCGGGAGCAGACCGGAGCTTGTCCAGCAATCTTTCAATGATCCTGTAGGAGATGGGGCCCTTGAATTCGATGATGGTTCCGGTGTCTGTCATGGGTGTAGATGCCCTTTCTGCGCTGTTCTGTTCTTCTGTGACAAAGTAACTAAAAAAACTTGAATCCGGCTGTAACATGTTTTATTTGAATATATTCGTATCATAACTGTGCGTCATGAGTGAGGCGATATTAAGGGCATTGATGCAATTGTTTGCATTAATCGTTGACATTGAAGAAGTTCAACAGGTTTCGGAAAGCGAAAGAGCCATTGTCAGGTCGTTCCTCGGAAGGTTGCTGAACCAGGAACTGGTGGATAAGTACATGAAAGTTTTTGACGAATACCTTAACTTGTACCACCGGGAAGAGATCGCCAAAGACAGCATAAGGGATAGAAAACGCACCTCGCTGACCGCTGTCAGGATCCTGGGGATCTGTGAAAAGATCAACGAGGAGCTGGAGCAGGATCAGAAGGTCTATGTGGTCATTCAGCTGATCGAATACATTGCCTACGGGATCGAGATCCGGGAGAAGGAGCTGGATTTTCTGCAGACGGTGGCTTCCGCATTCAACATCCCCGAGGAGGAATACCAGAATCTCCTTGGTTTTGTCGCCTATTCACTGGCGGACATTCCGGAGCAGGAGCGTGTGCTGCTGATCAGCAATGAGGAGAAACCCGATGACATGGATGTCAACCATCTCCTCAACAGGAAGTTGTCCGGGCAGATCGCCTTTCTCCACATCGGCAGCACCAACACATTCATCCTACGGTACCACGGGCTGGAGGACCTGTACCTGAACGGACAAAGGCTTCATTCGGGACTGACCTACACCTTCGAACATGGCTCGGCCGTCAGGGGACAGCACATCGAGCCGATATACTACACCGATGTGGCCGGCACCTTTTCGGCCTCCTTCACAACATCCCGGTTGTCCTTCATTGCGAGAAACGTGGTTTTCCGGTTCAAAAACAGCGACAACGGCGTCCATGAATTCAACATGCAGGAGGAGTCGGGAAAAATGGTGGGGATCATGGGAGGAAGCGGTGTGGGCAAGTCCACCCTGCTCAATGTGCTGAACGGCAACCTGAAGCCCCAGCAGGGAAACATCCTGATCAACGGGTATGACCTGTACGACGAACATGAACGTGAGACACTGAGCGGAGTAATCGGTTTTATTCCCCAGGACGACCTGCTGATCGAGGAACTGACCGTATCCCAGAATCTGTATTACAACGCAAAACTCTGCCTGAACGACTATGATGAGGAGAAGATCAGGGAGATCGTTGACCGGGTGATGATTGACCTGAACATCTACGATATCAGGGACCTGAAGGTGGGGAAACCCCTGAGCAAGGTCATCAGTGGCGGTCAGCGCAAAAGGGTGAACATCGGACTGGAGCTGATCCGGGAACCCTCGGTGCTGTTTGTGGACGAACCTACTTCCGGTCTCTCGTCGCTGGATTCGGAGATGGTGATGAACCTGCTCAGGGAACAGGCATCTAAAGGGAAACTGGTGATCGTGAATATCCACCAGCCTTCATCCAACCTGTACAAGATGTTCGACAGGATCATCTTCCTGGACAGGGGCGGTTACCAGATCTTCTACGGAAATCCCCTGGAAGCGGTGATCTACTTCAAATCGGCCAGCAACCATGCCAATGCGAACGAGGATCAGTGTCCCCGGTGCGGGAATGTGGATCCTGACCAGGTACTGCAGATCATTGAGGCCAGGATCGTGAACGAGCACGGGAAACTCTCCCGCAGCAGGAAAGTCAGTCCCCGGGAATGGTTTGACCTGTTCAGGAAGAAACTCAGGAAGATCCCGGCAGAACACCCGCCGAAGCAGGCACTTCCCGAAAACTATTTCAGCATACCCGGCCTGTTGAAACAGATGAGGGTGTTTTTTACCCGGGACCTGCTGTCAAAACTGACCAACAGGCAGTATGTTCTGATCAGCCTCCTGGAAGCACCGCTCCTGGCACTGATCCTGGGATACTTCACGAAATATTTCGGGGGACTGCCCGGTAATCCGGGGGCATATGTGTTCCGGTTGAATGAGAACCTGCCCGCTTACCTGCTGATGAGCGTGATCGTTTTTCTGTTCCTGGGACTGACCATCAGTTCGGAGGAGATCATCAGGGACCGGAAGCTATTGCAGCGGGAATCATTCCTGAACCTGAGCCGTTTCAGCTACCTGAATTCCAAGATCCTGATCATGTTCCTGATCTCTGCCGTCCAGTCGATCCTCTATGTCCTTGCGGGCAACCTGATCGTGGAGATCAGGGGCATGACATTCAGCTACTGGCTGATCCTTTTTACCACCGCCTGTTTTGCCAACCTGCTGGGACTGAACATATCCTCAGGGTTCAATTCGGTGATCACGGTCTACATCCTCATCCCGTTCCTGCTGATCCCCCAGATCCTTTTCAGCGGGGTGCTGGTCAGGTTCGACAAACTCCACAAAAGCCTCACAAACTATGAATATGTACCCGTCATCGGCGACCTCATGACCTCCCGCTGGGCATTTGAGGCCCTTGCGGTGGATCAGTTCAAGAACAACAGGTACCGGAGACATTTTTTCGAAATTGACCAGGAAATTGGCAATCTGCGGTATCTGGAGGCTTTCCTGATCCCCACCCTTGAGACCAAACTGGATGAATCCCTCTTCTACATAAAAGAGGGGAGGGACCGGGAAGAGATCATCCGGAACATGCACCTTCTGAGGGATCAGATGGAGGAGCTGGAGGAAGCCTTCCCGGATCATCTTCCTGTGAACCAGATTCTTCCGGACATCAAATCCCTCGATGAGGAAGCGGTGGAGGAATCCAAAGCGTCCCTGGAGAAGCTGACAAACCACCTGAGGGAGCAGATCGGGCAGTGGAGCCGGGAAAGGAACCAGATGCAGGAAGCGCTGATCAGGGAGATGGGGGGAAGGGAGTCATTCGCCGATTTCAGGAACGCACATGACAACGAGAAGCTTTCGGAAATGCTCCTGAACAGGAATGAGCTGGAGAAGATCATCGAAACGGATCAGAGGCTCATCCGCAAATTTGAGCCGGTCTATATGATCCCCACCTCGGCCAGGGGCCGGGCCCATTTATATGCACCCTGCAAAAGGATCGGCAACACCTGCATGGATACCATCTGGTTTAACCTGGCCTTTATCTGGTTCACTTCCCTGATCCTCTACCTGACCCTCTATTTTGACGTGCTCAGAAAGGTGATCACAGCCATCGAACGGATTAGCTGGAAGAAAATCAATTGACTTTTGATCAATGATTCCGTAGTTTTGCAGAGATACGTTCTTTGTCTTCCAAACCAAATTATCCAAGACCATGAAGCTTCACACAAGTGCTTTTGCGCTGACAACCGGAATTACCGCGGGGCTGATCACGCTCCTGATTACTTTCCTCTTCCTGATCCTTGGTTATGAAGGAACCACCCTGGTGAAGGTCCATAAACTGTTCTTCGGATTCCAGGTGACCTGGTGGGGTGCATTCCTCGGCATGCTCTGGGCCTTTGTTTACGGATTCATCGGGGGACTGTTCTTTGCCTGGCTGTATAACAGCCTGCAGAAATCCCCGCCGGCATAACCACCGGTCGCTCAGTCCTCAAGAAACTCCGGATCAATGTGCTGTTTGTATCCGGAGGTGCCGATGAAGGAAACGAAGGCGATCTTCCACTCCCCGTCTATTTTTTCCAGGAACCGCACCTGGATACTTTTGATTTCCGTCGTATCGTCCTCGTAGGCGGAAGTCCATGTCTGATCGCATACCACGAATGCCGAGGTGGGATGGATCCGCATTCTGTAATTGGACTTCTCCACGCGAATATGCATATCCGGACCCAGGTCATCTTCCGTGGCATCGCCGGCCAGGTGCCTGGCATGGTCCTCCCATCCCTGGATGAAAACGTAATCGTCCGCCCCTGCGGTCAGCCTCATGTTCAGCGAATCATGTACGTGTGTAGAAAAAGCTGTTTCCATATCCCTGTCCACGTATGACTGGGTTTCCAGATTGATCACATCGATGATGGCCTGTCGTTCTTTTTCGTAATCGATCTGATCCTGACAGCCCGCAAACATCAGAACTACTGTGCAGGCCGTCCATATATACATCCTTTTCATAAGCATGCTGTTTGGTGAATAGGTCCTGTTGGTTTCATGCAAAATACAACAATGCCTCGTGAAAGTCAATTGAATCTTCAGGCGGGTGGCATGTTTTATTGAAGCTGCTGATGATTCAGACAGTTTTTGACTATTTTTGAGGCACAATAGAAGCATCATGAAGATCACCAGAACGCTGGCTGCAGAAAAAAAGGACGTTGTGCTCCTTGGCCGGAAAGCACAGGATTTCAACGGCCGGGTCACCGACCGTAAGGAACGGGATTACATTCATTCAAGGATTGCGCTTGAAAAGAAATCCGTGATCCTGAACCGGCTGGATCACCTGGTGATTATCGGGATCCTTGGCCGGGAGGACAAACCGCTGTTCCATCGCCTGGAAAGTGCGCGGATCGCGGGGCACGAACTGCATGCGGTGATTCACCACCACGACATCAGCACCCTTGTGGTGGAGAACTGCGGGGTGGATCCGGAAGAGTGCCTGGCTTTTGCGGAAGGGATGGCGCTGACCGGTTACCAGTTTTTGAAGTACCGGACCGGGGATCACCGCAAGCAATCCCTGCCGGAAGAGATCCAGATCCTGGATGAAGGCGTGGATGAGGAGGCTGCCGGGAAGCTCGATTATCTGATCCGGGGAGTCTATTATGCCAGGGATTTGGTGAATGAGCCTCTTTCTTATCTGACGGCCGTGCGCCTTGCAGATGAAATCGAAAGGATGGCTGCCGAGGCTGGTTTCTCTGTGGAGGTTTTCAACAAGAAGAAAATAGAATCCCTAAAGATGGGGGGGATCCTTGCCGTAAACAAAGGGAGCGTGGATCCGCCCACCTTCTCCATCCTCACATGGAAGCCGGAACATGCAGTGAACGACAGGCCATTGATCCTGGTGGGCAAAGGGGTGGTTTTTGATACCGGGGGACTGAGCCTGAAACCCACCTATGATTCGATGGATTACATGAAGTGTGATATGGCCGGAGCGGCAGCGGTGGCGGGAGCCTTTTATGCGGTGGCCAAAAACCGGCTGCCGGTCTGGGTGATCGGCCTGATCCCCGCCACAGATAACCGGCCGGACGGGAATGCTTATGTGCCGGGCGACGTGGTCACCATGTATGACGGGACCACGGTGGAGGTGCTCAATACGGATGCGGAAGGGAGGATGCTCCTGGCCGATGCACTTAGCTATGCCAAACGCTACGATCCGGAACTGGTGATCGAGCTTTCTACGCTGACCGGCGCGGCGCATGCAGCCATTGACAAATACGGAATGGTGGGCATGGGCAATGCCAGCCGGGAAATCATGGATCTGCTGAAAGAAAGCGGGGAATACACCTCGGAAAGAATTGCGGAATTCCCCTTCTGGGATGACTACAAGGAGCAGCTGGAATCGACCGTTGCCGATCTGAAGAACATCGGTGGCAAATATGCGGGGGCCATCACCGCCGGAAAGTTCCTCGAGCATTTTACAAATTACCCTTACATCCACCTGGATATTGCCGGGCCTTCATTTAACAAGACATCTTACAATTACAGGGGAAAAGGAGGAAGCGGAGTGGGTGTGAGGATCCTCTACCATTACCTGTTGAAACGTTCACTTTAATGTTCCAGAGATGGCTGACAGAATAAAAATAGGGATCTCC
Organism: Bacteroides sp.; assembly: GCA_011048475.1. Classification (GTDB taxonomy): domain Bacteria; phylum Bacteroidota; class Bacteroidia; order Bacteroidales. The sequence continues at coordinate 6,258 of DSDZ01000284.1, forward strand.
CACGGGGATGTGAACGGGATCAGTTATGAGGTGATCATTAAAACCCTCGTGGACAACCGGATGAACGAGATCTGTATCCCTGTGATCTTTGGGTCGCCCAAGGTGGTGGCTTACCACCGCAAGGCGCTGAATATTGAAAGCTTCGCTCCCACAAGCATTCTTTCCCCCGATGAGGCCAAGGGCAAAAGGGTCTATGTGATCAACTGCGTGGATGAGCAGATCCGTGTGGAACTGGGCAAATCCACTACGAGTGCCGGGATCTCCTCTTTCGCTGCCCTCAAAGCAGCCACGGATGCACTGGCAGAGGGAAAGATTGATGCCCTGGTGACCGGACCGGTCAGCAAACAGAACATGCAGCTGGCCGGATTCAACCACAACGGTCACACCGAATACCTGAAAGACAGGTTCGGATCAGGAGAGGTGATGATGCTGATGGTGAGTGATCTGCTGAAAGTCGGACTGGTGGCGGGGCATGTCCCCGTATCACAGCTGAGTGCATTCATCACCACGGACCTGATCGTTGAAAAGCTGAAGATCCTCTCCCGTTCCCTGTTGATGGATTTCGGGATCAGGAACCCGACAATCGCGGTCCTCGGGCTCAATCCCCATGCCGGCGAGGAGGGTTTGCTGGGGAAGGAGGAGCAGGAAGTGATCATTCCTGCCATCGAACAGGCAAAAAAGCAAAACATCTCTGCCTTTGGTCCCTTTCCTGCCGACGGGTTCTTCGGGGCGGGACGGTTCAGCCGGTATGACGCTGTACTCGCCATGTACCATGACCAGGGCCTCGGTCCTTTCAAGGCACTTACCATGGATACCGGGGTTAACTTTACCGCCGGCCTTCCGGTGGTCAGGACCAGTCCCGCCCACGGAACAGCATATGAGCTGGCGGGAAAGGATGAAGCCTCTCCCTCCTCCTTCCGCAATGCCATGTACCTTGCCGTGGATGTGGTGCGAAACCGAAAGCTCTACAAGGAGATTACCAGGGATCCCCTTCCTGCGGGGAAGCCCGAAGCGGATGGCAGGGACGAATCACCCGAGGATCTTGAGGAGGCGCCCGGCCGGGAAGATTGAGATCCCCCGGTCGCCTTCAGTAGAACAGGAGCTCTTCCTGCTGGTGATACACAAACTGGAAGAGCTGGTCATCCACCGGAAAACAGAACATGCAGTAACGGGCATCATGGTCACGCGGAAAAAAAACATATCCGCTGGCCACCTTGCCGGGTGGCAGGGTAAGGCTCCGGAAGATCTCCTGCCGGACGATCTCCTTTTCCTCGCTGATCACGCTCATGTGATGACCGATCCGATGGTCCGCCGACACATAATAACCGGCTTTGTCCAGTGCACCCAGGATTGCATCGGCAATGTAGCCGGGATCCTCGGTGGCAAAGAAGGCGGTGGTATTGACGATCATCCCCACCCCCGCATCCACAAAACCCAGTATCGCATTGAACTCCTTCTCCCCGGACCACTCCTCCAGGGTTTCCTCGTACTGTTGCAGGATCCGTTCAGGGTGAACGGCCATGCGCGGGGGTAGCTTTGAGGAATCGGCCAGGGCGCTGTCCAGGACCACATAGTAAAAATCGGAAGGCTGAAGGTTCAGTGGATGACCGGTCTGATTTACCACCACGAAGTCAAATACCAGGTAATCCTGGTGGATCCCGTCAAATCCCAGTTCGGCGATGACGCTGTCGTTGCTAAGGCTGATATATTCCCGGCCCATCTCGTAGTGCCCTTCCGGGGCCTCCGGGGTAAGCCGGGTAACCACCCTGGGTGCTGCGCAGGAGCCCAGCAACAGGATGGCGAGCTGGAAGTACAGAAGTTTTTTCATCAGGGTTGTTTGTGTTTGAAACAACACAAAAACCCTGCCGAAACGGTCTCCTACCCGATCAACTTCCCGTATTCCCCTGCCGGGAGCAGGTCTTCCAGCTGGGACGGATCGGAGATGCGGATCCTGATCATCCAGCCCTTGCCGTAAGGATCGGAGTTTACCAGTTCAGGGGATTCGTCCAGGGCACCGTTCACCTCAATCACCTCGCCGTCCACCGGCATGTAGAGGTCGGATACGGTTTTCACGGCCTCGATGGTCCCGAAGGTGTCTCCCATGGACAGGGACTCCCCTTCGGTTTCAATTTCGATGAAAACCACATCACCCAGTTCTCCCTGGGCAAAATCGGTGATCCCCACCACGGCGGTGTCGCCTTTCACGCGGATCCATTCATGCTCCTTTGTGTACTTTAAATCATCTGGGATGGTCATGATAACTGAGTTAATTTGCTCACTTCGTGAGTGTTAGTTGTTAGGTCAGTTAGGATTCCTAACTCCTAACCTGCCTAATCCCTAACTCCTTTTCCAAATGTAATATTTTTGAATGATATGCAAGAATGCTTTAAATCATCAAATCACCCCCTTTCCTACAGCGTAAACGTCAGACTGAATCCCACGTTGTAGTTGGCATTGGGATAGCTGTTGGAGATGTAGGGGGTGGTCAGGCGCTGCTCGTAGAATGCGCGTACGGTGAACTTGTCGCTCAGCATATAATCGGCCGAGGCCTCCAGGCTCAGGATGCGCTGACCGGCGGTGATCTCGCTGCCCGACAGATCCTCCAGCTTCCTGATCACGGTGCGGTTGTTGCGCATGGAAAAATCCACCCGCACATTCAAATCACTGTTGAATTCCCGCTGGTTGATGACCAGGGGGACCTGGTTGAAGCGGTAACCCGCCCCCACAATGATCTCCGAACTGTTCACCTCGTTCACCTGGGTGTTGGCCATATTCAGTGCAATGGTCCGTGACCGTCTGTATTCGACCCGTGTGGTGAGGCTGTTTTTCCAGTCCATGTTCAGGTCAAAGAGCGGGGAGAAGTTCTCATTGATGCTCACCGTGTTGATGGTCTGCGGCACCATGAAATTTCCCTGCAGGTCGGTGACAATGGGAACCCCGTTGACAGAATCGTACACGAAAAAAGGATTGTTGATGAACGAACCCACACTGTAGGTGGACCTGTAGGAGTGGTTCATCACGATGGAATTCACATATTCCCGCAGCGCTTCGATCTTTCCCAGGCCGTCGAACCGGACCTGCCAGTTGGGCAGGACCTCCAGGATGGATTTGAAAACCGAAAGGCCAACATTGTTGGGATCGCGGCCTCCGTAAGCTGCCAGGAAGGCGGGGATGAGCACCTGCTGGGAGGTGGGTCCGTAACCCAGCTTGTAGCCTCCCGAATCGGGGAGCACCGTCCCGGTATTGCGTTCGTATTCCGCACCCAGCCGCTGGGAGATGATCTTCCTGTAATCGTCCTTCAGCTTGAGGAAGATCTTGGAAGATTCCACCTCATCGTCGATTGCCTCGAAGGCCGTGCGGAAGGAGAGGTAGGACATGCTGAAATTGCCGCTGAGGGTCCTTCCCCTTGCTGTATCCGCGGGCAGGTTGCCCGATGCATCCGCGGTATAGTATTCGGCAAGATTGGATGAGAACATCCTGTTGGCCGTCACGTCGATCTTCAATCCGTTGAACGGCTCGATGTTGGCCCTGGCGGTATACCGCTCCGTATTGTTCAGAGTGAAAGGATCATTCAAACGCGGGTCGGTTGTCAGCAGTCCCCTGTGAAAAGCCCGTTCGGCCATTTCCTCGTCCTGCCAGCCGGCCATGAACTCCCAGCCGGGGACCAGCCGTCCCCCGTACTGCTGCATCCCGAAATAATCGGTCCCCGGCAGATATCCCGGAAGGAAGGTCCCACCGCTTTTTGAATAGGTGATGTTCACCGTCCGGATCCCCATGATCATTCTCACGGTGGACTCCATGATGAAAATGAGCGGACTTTCCCCTTTCTCGATGGTACCGGTCACCACCACCCTGGCATTCCTGACCGCCCTGTCCGAGAAGAGCCTGATCCTGGTGTCGCTCAAAATCTCCGTACTCACCTCCACCGGCTGGTTGTTCTCGTCAAACACCTCCACCCTGACGTTCCTGGTCCGCAGGTTATGGGCGATGTACCTGCCCCGCTCGTCACTCAGGTAAAGGTTTTCCCGGGTGTACTCCCGGGTCACCGTGCGGGTTTCGGTTTCCTGCTGCCGGGCCTGGCCGCTACGGTACTTGTCGTTGATCTCCTTCAGGAAGTTGATCTTGTTATAAAGGTTCACGAAGTTCAGCTGGCCGTTCAGCTGGATGGTATTGGAATTCTTGATGTCGTTCCCCAGGTTGATGGGACCGAATTCGGGATCGTCCGGGATGATCGGTCCCACGTCCCAGCCGTATGTGCCCCCGTAACGGGCATTGGCGCTTACCCAGTCCAGCACCGGGATCTTATTGATCGGGATCGTGTAGGACGCGTCGAACTGGTGCACGTAGCTGGTGGTTCGGCCCATGGAAAAAATGCTCTGCCAGAGGGAATCCCTGTAGGCTTCGTAGGTGTCCAGCTCCCGGTTCCATCTGCCTTCCGGCTCATCGATCCGGGCGATGTTGGTGGAGGAAAAGTCGAACCGCAGGTTGCGTGTAAGGTCGAATTTCAGATCAAAATACCGGTTCCAGAGAAAGTCCTTTCTGAAAGTGGGCTCCACGATGAAATCCGGGTTGTTGATATTCCGCACCTGTTTTTCCAGGTAATAACGGTCCATGTCGGTCCTGAATGAAATGCGGGAGGGGGTGTAATTGATGTTGAAGTCCTTGATGATCCTGAGCCATTCCGAATTCATCCATTTCACCGACTTGAAGGGCTGGACATTCCGCGGCCGTGTGTTGAAGTTGTAGCTGATGTTCCCTCTTACCTTCCGGGTGTTGTAATATTCCAGGTTGGGATTGCGGCTGTTCATCTCATTGAGCGAGAAACTGGCAGACCAGTTGGCCAGGCTGTAGAATCTTTTCTGGGTCCCCGACCGGTTCATCCGCACGTTGGTCACCGCAAAGGATTTCCGTTCCACCATGTCCCTGGCGTTGCGGATAATGGAATCCCTTTCCGTTTCGGTCTGCGCCTCTTCGATCGCTTCCTTCAGGGGGATGTCCGGATCCAGGGGATTGTACTCCGGATTGACGATGGCCTTTGAGTAACTGGCAAAAACCGGGATGCTGACCCCCAGATCGTCCCTGAAGAATTTCCCCATTTGCAGGTTGGACGAGATGTCATACTGGATCACCTGCTCCCTGGACCGTTCGTTCACCTTCTGCTCGATGCTTCCGAAGCCGGGCTGACTGGTATTCCCAGCGAAAGTCACATTTCCGAAATCGGCCAGCTTCAGGGTGGCCCTCCCGGTGGCTGCCCATCCCCCCTTCTCATTGAAGTCGGTCAGCCGCAACTCGTTCAGCCAGATCTCCCCCGATTTGGGCAATCCGTCGTCATCCCCGAAGGGATTGTTGCCGGCCTTGGGGTTGCGCACCCCGATCATGATCGTCCGGATGCTGCTCATGTTGGGGTTTCCGGATACTGAGACCCGGTTCCCCTGATTATCCTCCTCGGAAAAGACCGAGTTGATGGTCACCTGGCTCTCCGGATCGCTCATGGCCCGGTTCCTGGCCTGCTTGACCTCCTTGAACAGGTCCAGGTCGATCTCAAACTTGTTCTCTTCGGGCCAGACGATCTGCCGGTCGCTTTCGCTGTCATTGTCATACCTGCCCGGAGGGGTGAGTTTCAGGGGGACCTCGTACTCGTAGTAGTTGTTCTGGTAATCGGTCCCCAGCCTGATGAACGCCACCAGCTCATGGTCATTGAGCACCTGTCCGGGGATCGCCTCGGCATGCGCCTCCATCCGGATCTTCTTGTACTGGCGGATATCCAGCTCCGTGTTCTTGTAGGCCGCCCTGGCATCACCGTCCGCCAGCTCGCTCACTTTCAAAACAATGGATTGTTCGTTCAGCTGCCGGAGCTGGGGCTGGGTGGGATCGATCTGCCGGGTGAAGCCAGGGGGGAGCACATAATTGACGGGGGTTTTCCCGCTGTTTTCCTCGATGTTCACCGCCGCGATGGCCAGTCCCCCTTCGGGGGGCTCCTCCCCTGTCCAGTCCTCTCCCCCCTGGGCAAAGGGGAACGCATACCGTCTCCACTCGCCGCGGACCAGCTCCAGCCGGGCAAAACGCAAAATGGTGGTATCCTCGAAACCGGTGAGGAACATCCGCATGAACCGGATGGTCTTGAAATCGGAGATATCCCCCACGGTCTCCTCATAATCATAGATGGGGATCCTGAACTGGTACCAGGTTACGTCCGCCCGTTCGTCATTGGCATACTTGGCCCGGTGCACCACCTTGTCCACGATGTTGTTCTTCCCCACATCCATCTCATCCCTGTTCAGCCGCACACGGTAAACAAAATAGGCTTCCGTCTCGCTCAGGGTGTTGTCCCTGTTGATGTCCTCGATATCCGGGAGGGAGGTCCCCCAGGTGGTATAGGACTCTGTTTCATCCATGCTGCTGGGCGAGTTCCCCTCATGGTTGTTGTAATTCTTGTACCGGCTCAGGATATCCAGCTCCCGGTCGTCGTAATCCGTTCCCCTGTAATAATGGTAATCGTCCGAGGAGGGATCATCGAATATGGCGTTTCTCGCCTCCTCGGAAAGGTAACCGGCACGGTACATGCTGTCCACCTTGTTCAGGTAGTCATCCGGGCGCATGGAGAAAAACTGCTGTTCCAGCCCCGACGAAAGCCCGTCCAGTCCCACGTCCTGGTACCTTCGTGCTTCATCGCCCGCATTGAATCCCTGGACGAGCGACTGCACCAGGGGCACCCGTCCCCATACGGTGGTGTCCACTTTGGTCACCTCTTCGGAATCGGGCAGGCCGTTCTCGAACATCTTCCTGGAGTCCTTCAGCACATCCTCGGATACGTTCCCCAGGTTGAAGTAGAGCTCGCCCCCGTTGTGACCGGGCATTTCCACAAACGGGTCCATGAGCCAGAACTCGATGAACTCCACGTTGGCCTGTTCAAAATCGCTCGAATAGATCTCCCGCATGATCCCGCCCCAGCGCTGCCTGGGATCGAGCAATTTCCCGTCCGGGGAGATCCGCTCGTAATCATAGTTGTATGGCCCTCTCTCGTGGGGATAATAGGCCATGTTCAGCACGGAGATGTTGGTGGGGATCCCGTTGGGATTTTCCTTGTTGGGAAAGATGTCCTGCTCGAACACCTCGTACACGTAGGCACTGGATGCAAGGTCGGGGTTGGCTTTGATGTGCCTGGGAGTGCGCGACTCGTCCCTCACAAAAAGCGGGTCGATCTGGTACCAGGCCAGCTTGGCCCTTCCGTACCCATACCGGCGGTTGTTGTTTAATTCGGCTTCGGGGAAGAAACCCCGCGGGGTGCTGGCCAGTTTCCATGAGGAGAACTGCTTCAGGTCGATGGAGGTCTCGCTCCCTTCGAAGTCGTCAATGTAGGCATTTCCCTCCTTTTCGATGGCCCTGGAGTGGCCCGGGACAAGCTGGGCAAATTCCCCCACCACCGTCAGGGAAGAGGGGGCCTTGGTTTCCAGAAAGGGCAGTTTGTCCACGATGTTGGTGATCAGCTGGGATTCGGTGCTGTAGCTTCCGTTCAGTCCCCAGATGGTATTGGAAATGGGCTCATCACCGATGTTCACCTTCTGGGTAAGGGGCCGCTCGGTCAGGTGCATGGCGGTTGCTCCCAGGTTGAAATTGTCCGAAATGGTATAATCCAGGTGGGTCCCCACCAGGGTTTTGGTCTGGAAATTGAAGAGTGACTGGTTCTCCAGCGAGATCCGGATGGGGGTGCCCGATTCCAGGATCCCCTGGTTGATGATGGTCACCCGTCCCAGCATATAATCCACCGTGTAATCCTGTCCCTCCACCAGCTCCCGTCCCCCGGCCGTGACCTTGACCGACCCCTGCGGCACATTCATGGCATTGAGCATGATCTCCGAGCTGCTGGATGAGGAATACTCCCCGGCGATCAGGAATTTGTTCTTTTCCGCCACCTGCTGTGCCTTGGTCTTGGTGGAGTCATACAGTTCCTGGTAGACATATTTCTGGACGGCCATATCCGCGCTCTCCCCCCGGAGGCTGTCACGGAGGATCTGCTCCAGGTCCGATCCGAATGGTTCCAGCAGCGGGAAAAAGACCCGGCCGTTGGAAGGATTCACGGTGACCCCGCTCATGAAGTCAAAGATCCCGTCAGGGTAAGGATCACGCTGTGAGTTCATGTTATCCAGGTTGAACAGCCTGATCAGAATGGTTTTGTTCAGGTCCCCCTCCGGGATATAATTGATCGCATTCCCCGTCTTGTCGTCCCTGTACAGCACATCCAGGGTGAATTCATCCTGGCTGATCTGGTAAGCGCCCAGGGCGTAGACGTTCTTCATCATCAGATCCCAGGTATAACTGTTGGGGGTGTAATTACTGGTTTTCAGCAGCTTCAGCACGAGTGACTGGGGGGCACTTATCCCGCTGGATGCGGAAAGCTCCCCCACCTTGTAGGTCTGTCCCCTGTACGTGTATTCATAGGCCACCGCCAGGATCTCATCGGTGTTCAGGGCCGTATTCAGGGAGATGTACCCCAGCTTGTCGTTGAAAGTAAATTCCCTGGGGGAAAGCATCCTGGCATTTTCGATCTTTTCGAAGTCCACCCCGAGCACCAGTCCCGCATCCTCCAGCTCGCTGGTGGCGTTCTTGATGTCCCTGATGGCAGCATGGGTGTCGGTCAGCAACACATAGGCATTGTTGACCCCGTTCCTGGGATGGTCGCCTGTCTGTCCCGACACGGGACTGATCACGTCCGATCTCGGGTTCGCCTCGGCCAGGTCGGTCACCGCCACAATGTTCCGCGAATCCTCAAAGTTGATGGTCTTGTTG
>DSDZ01000282.1 GCA_011048475.1 Bacteroides sp.
ACCCCCCGAGACGCATGGTTCCCCCTTTCTCGGTCACTCCCTTCTGTTCCTCCATCAGATCGATCACAGGATACCTGGTCCTGTTGGTCATCTCGGTGGAATGGGCATCCTCATACCCCAGCACACTCCTGGCAAATTCGATCACCGCACACTGCAGTCCCAGACATATCCCGAAGAACGGGACCTTACGCTCCCGGGCATACCTTGCCGCAAGGATCTTTCCCTCAATTCCCCGGTTGCCGAAACCCGGCGCAACAACAATGCCGTGGAATCCCTGCAGTTCGTGTTCCACATGTTCCTCTGAGATCATCTCGGAATGGATGCAGGTCACCTCCACCTTCACCTCATTCGCGGCCCCGGCATGGGTGAGCGACTCGATGATGGATTTGTAGGCGTCGAAAAGTTCCGCATATTTACCCACCAGGGCGATCCTGACCAGCTTTTCCGAGCCTTTCAGCTTTTTCACAAAATTTTTCCAGGCCTTCATGTCAGGTGCCCCGCTCGCTTCGATGTTCAGGTGCTTCAGGACCGTCACATCGAGCCGCTCCTCCTGCATCAGCAGGGGAACCTCGTAAATGGTTGACACATCGATTGACTGGATCACCGCATCCAGTTCCACGTTGCAGAAAAGGGCCACTTTTTTTCTCAGCTCCCTGGTGAGTTCATACCCGGTCCGGAGGACCAGCACATCGGGCTGGATCCCGTTCTCCAGGAGAACCTTAACGGAATGCTGCGTGGGTTTGGTCTTCAGTTCCCCGGAAGAAGAGAGATAGGGAACAAGTGTCAGGTGGATGTATACCGTGTTTTCATCGCCCAGGTCCCACCGCAGCTGCCTGACCGCTTCGATGTAAGGCAGGGACTCAATGTCCCCCACCGTTCCCCCGATCTCGGTGATGATGATATCGTAGTCTCCTTTTTTTCCCAGCAATGTGATCCTTCTTTTGATCTCATCGGTAATATGTGGGATCACCTGCACGGTCTTTCCCAGGTAATCGCCCCTGCGCTCCTTGTTGATCACCGACTGGTAGATCCGCCCCGTTGTCACATTGTTCGCCTGGGAGGTGCGGATATCTAGGAATCTTTCGTAATGACCCAGGTCCAGATCCGTTTCGGCACCGTCGTCCGTAACGTAGCATTCGCCATGTTCGTATGGATTTAGCGTTCCCGGATCCACATTGATATAAGGGTCCAGCTTCTGGATGGTAACCCTGTAGCCCCTGCCCTGCAGAAGCCTGCCAAGGGAAGCTGAAATAATGCCTTTACCCAGGGAGGAGGTCACACCACCCGTTACAAATACATATTTGGTCAATCGCAGCTAAAATTTTCTGGGGGCAAAAATAAAGATTTAATTTTCATTTTCCGCATCATCCAGGATGCGGATCTTTGTTTCAAGGATTTTGATCCGCCGATGCGCGGATTCAATCCTTTCATTGTAGCCCTGGATGGTATCTTCGCTACTTTCCGATTGTTTGATGAATCCGATGTTATTTTCCCATAATCCGATGTCATTCCGCAGCTGCTGCAGCTTGTCCACCAGTTTATCACGTTCGTAACCGAGTTTGGTCCTGGCGCGGGGGGAATTCTGCATGCCTTTCACCCGGTTGCGAAAACGGAAGATGCTCCGCTCCAATTCATCCATACCCGCCTTTTTCATCAGTCTTTCCAGCGCGATGCGGTACTGGTCCCTGATGGCATCTTTCTTGCCGGCGGGGACGTAGCCGATCTCGCTGAACCTGGACTGGAACGACTCCACTGCCTCCAGGTTTTTCCCGTGATCCTCCACCGGGGCGTACGCCTCCATCTCGGCGATCAGTTCCTGCTTTGCCTTCAGGTTTTCTTCAAATGTGGAGTCGATGTTCTCGAAATAACGGGATTTCCTGTCAAAGAACCTGTCGCAGGCAGCCCGGAAACGTTTCCACAACCTGTCTGCATCCTTCCTGGGCACCTTCCCGATCTCCTTCCAGCGCCTTTGAAGACGGATCAGCTCGTTGGTGGCATCTTTCCAGTTTTCGGAATCACTAAGCTGTTCTGCCTTTTCAGCGATCTCCGTTTTAAGTTTCAGGTTGTCTTTCTGTTCCTCCAGGACCGAGGCGTAAAACACGGCTTTCTTTTCAAAGAACCGGTCGCATGCCCTGCGAAAACGGGAATAGACGGCGTTGTTCTCCTTCTTGGGGGCATAGCCGATCGCTTTCCAGGATTTCTGTATCTCCAGGATTTTGTTGGTCTGTTCCGCCCATGCCCCGTGCGAATGATATTCTTTCTCCGCGATCGCCTCCACCTTTTCGCAGAGTTCTTTTTTTCTTTCCAGATTTTCAAGAAGCGATTCCCTGACCCGGGAATGAAAATCCTGGTGCTTCCTGTTGATGGCCTGGCTCGCATTCTTGAACCGCTCCCACAATTCCTCCCTGTTCTCGCGCGGTACGGGACCGATCTCACGCCAGCGGGTGTGATATTTCTGCAGTGTTCTGAATGCCTGGAGGATGTTGGATTCATTTTCCAGCGCTTCTGTCTTTTCGCAAAGCTGGATCTTGAGTTCAAGATTCTTCTTCAGATCCAGGGCGCGCAGTTCCCTGTTGATCCTCACATAATCATTGAACTTGTCCACAAAGTAGTTGTAGGAATCCCAGAGGTCCTTCAGGTTCTGCTGCGGGACGACTCCGATGGAGAACCACTTTTTCTGCAGATCCTTGAATTTTCTGAAGGTGTTCTCGAACCGCTCCTGTCCTTCCATCAGCACCCTGAACTCTTCCAGGACCGCCTGCTTTTTCTGAAGGTTTTCCAGCTTCGTTTTTTCCAGCTTTTTTGTATGCTCGGCCTTCAGATTCCGGTACTCCTTCAGCAACTCTTTCAGCTCGGTCTCCAGGGGATCATCCATAGGCCTGAAATCCTCCTCGTTCCCGCCTTCCTCCAGGAATTTTTTCTTCTTCTCCTCCATCGAGGCGTTGTGATGCAGGTAGAAAGCATCCCTGATCTCCTGGACCTCCCGCCTGAGGTTGAACTTCCCGGGATTATCCAGCTTTTCCCGCAAAAGCTTCACAAGGTCCTCTTTGCTCAGCAGCGTGTAATTGGCCCTCTCCTCCTCTTCCTGGTTGTCAGGCTGCCCATGATCACCACCCTCCTCCCGGCCTTCCTGATTCTCATCGCCGTCCCCTTCCAGCTCGTCGTACGAATCGTTTCTCATACGCTCCTCCTGGTCGTCAATCAGGCGGATCGTGATGCGGGACCGGGATTTTTTGGAAGCGGACGCAGCATCGGAAGCAGGCTCGGATCCGGATTCGGTTTCGGATTGGGGTTCATCGTCGGAAGCGGGCTCGGATACCGGCTCGTCTGCGGGTTCGGATTCGGCTGCTGGTTCGGATTCGTCTGCAGGTTCGGCTGCTGGTTCGGATTCGTCTGCAGGTTCGGTTGATGATTCGGATTCGGATGCCGGTTCAGATGTGGGTTCGGATGCCGGCTCGCCTGCGTGTGTTTTCGCAGATTCTTCGCCGGGATCTGACGCTACGGGCCCACCGGAAGACTGGTCTTTCTCTTCTTTCTGCTGTTCGAATTTCTTTTCTTCAAGAGGATCACGTTCATCATCGTGCTTCATGACGGGTAGAGGGTTATTGAGCTCGCAAAACGACACAAATTACTCAAATTTCACTTAACTGGTCACATTTCAACCTTAAAACTCCTTTTGCCTCTATGGATAACAAACGAACAATGTGAAAGTTTTATTTCCCGGAACTCTTCAGGATCAAATTATTAACTTAGCAGAAAATCATACCAGATGCGGATCGATATCATCACCGTGCTCCCGGGACTGCTCCAGGGACCCATGGAACACTCCATCGTCAGGCGCGCAAGGGAAAAGGGACTGGTGGAAATCCATATCCACGACCTGCGTGATTTCTCGCAGGATAAGCACAGAAGGGTGGACGATTATGCATTCGGGGGTGAAGCCGGCATGGTGATCCGGATCGAGCCCATCGACCGGGCGATCACCTACCTGACCGGACAGCGGAACTACGATGAGATCATCTATACCAGTCCCGACGGCATGAAATTCAACCAGCAGGAAGCGAACAGGCTTGCGCTTGCGGAAAACATGATCATTCTCTGCGGACATTACAAGGGGATCGACCAGCGGGCCAGGGATCAGCTGGTCACACGTGAATATTCCATCGGCGATTTCGTGATGACGGGCGGAGAACTGGCAGCAGCAGCCATTACGGATGCGGTTGTGCGTATCCTTCCGGGTGCCATATCGGACGAAACCTCGGCACTGACCGACTCGTTTCAGGACGGACTGCTTGCCCCACCGGTCTATACAAGACCCGCCGAGTACAAAGGATGGCGCGTCCCGGAAGTCCTTCTCTCGGGCCACGCAGCAAAGATCGACGAATGGAAACATGCACAATCGCTGGAGCGCACACGGAAATTACGGCCGGATCTGCTGGACGAGCGGGAGCCGTGACCCGGATCCCGGCGGGAAGGTCACCGTTCAGAGCCCCTCGGCACCCTGAACCGGAAACCGGCTGCACAGCCGGGAAAAATCGCAATTCCTGCAATGGGTCTCGTTGTCCGTCTGGTGGAATGGTATGCCGGGTGAGAAGATCCTTTCGAGCACCGTCGTCAGGCGGGCGACAAATTCCTCCTCAAGCACGCTGAAGTCGTCCACCGAGGCGGCAGCAGAATGGCTGCCCAGGATCAGGCGTGGATCGAAATCATCCGCATATAGTTCACGCATCACGTAGATCCCGGGGGTGATCCTTTCACCCGGGTGCTGCCCGGAAACCATCCATGCGTAGAACAGGACCTGGAGCGCAGCACTGTTCCGGGAAGGAGATTCCGGATCGAACAGTCCCTCCAGGTGCGGGAAGTTCTGCTTCGCCAGTCCGGTCTTGTAATCGATCACCCGGAGCGCGTCACTCACCCTGTCCACCCTGTCTATCTTTCCCCCCAGCAGGACACGCAGGTCGTTCCCTCCGGCCCTGATGGCCAGGACCCGGTGGTACTTTTTCTCCGAGGATACAAGCTGCAGGGGAGCGATCGCCCGGTCCGTTTCCAGGATCTTCCCCAGGTACTTGAGCATCACCCGGAATGTGATGATGTTCCTGCCCTCGATCCGAGCCTTCGGGTCGCCCCGGAAATGATGCGCAATGAACGCTTCTTCCAGGATCCTGGCGGGTTTATCAGAGTTCAGCAGCGAAAGCAGGTCTCCGGCACCGATCGTCCCTTTTCCATTCCCGGAGAACACCTGGTACAGGCGGTGGATGCTGTCATGGACCACGGTCCCGAATCCGGCCGCATCCACCTCCTCCTGCACCTCCTCCGGCCCACCGATGCCCCTGAGATACCGCAGATAGAACTTCAGGGGACAGTCAAGATAGGTGTTGACGGCCGACGGGGAGAGGTACTTTCCCTGTTCCGATCCTTCCAGGTAGGCGGCGAGCAACCCGTTCACCGAATCCGAATGGTCAATCGTCAGGGGCCTGGTAACCTGCGCCCTCAATTCCAGTCCCGGCCTCGTCACGGGGATCCCTCTCTCGTACTTCAGCTGGGTCAGGTACCGGCTCATTTCTCCGCTGCGCACCCCTTCTGTTTTGCTGTTGAAAAGAAGGTCCACCTTCCCGGCCCGCTGGATCAGCCTGTAAAAATAATATGCATAGATGGCATCCATCTCTTCCCTGACCGGCATCCCGTAGGCAGCCCTAAGTGCGTAAGGGATGAACGAATGGCCGTACCGGGTGCGCGGCATGACCTCCTCATTCATGGAAAGCAGGATCACATGCCGGAAGTCAAGCAGCCTGGTCTCCAGGATCCCCATGACCTGCAATCCTGCCAGGGGCTCCCCTTCGAACGGCACACGCAAGGAGGCAAGGATCTTCCGGAAAAGCCGGATAAGGGTATTGACGCTCAGATCCTGCCTGGTGAGCATCAACCGCTCCAGTTTGTTCAGGTGGACCAGCACCTGGAAAATAAACTCCCGGTCAAGATCCCGGTGCATCCGGTCTTCCCGGTCCGTCTGCAGATCCAGCAAATGCTGGTAGATCTGCCGGAAATAATCGATGAACCCCGGTCCCTCCCCCATCCGGCGGAATATTTTGCGTTCCAGTTCGCCCGTAAAGAGCGTCTCACTGACATACATCATGTTCCGCCCGGCAATTTTACCGAGCATTCCGGAAATGGCTTCATCGTTTGCCAGGTGCATGCATGGATGCGCCAGGATAGAGGTTACATCCCTGTGGTAAAACAGATCCGCTCCCTCCTTTCCCTTCCTGATGTTGTTCTGGAGGGTGATCAGCTGGTCGGTGAAGCTGAAGACCGGCGCATGGGACATGGGATAACCCATGGTCACGTTGATCTCCTCGAACGCTGGAGGAAGGGACATGATCAGTGGGATCAGCAGTTCCTCGTCGCAGAGGACCACTGCCGTATCGGTGCAGTCGCTTCTCCCCCCGTCCCCTTCCGTCTCCAGGATCTGATGCACCATCTTGGCCTGCAGCACGTCGGTGGGAAGCTCCAGGATCCGGATCTCCTTATCTTGCTCCAGGTTGCTGAACTCCTCCAGCACGGCCTGCGGGGGAAAATGCTTCAGGTTCTCCCTCAAAAACCTCCCCGCCTCCCAGGAAGCATCCTTCACATACCTTTCATCGTAATCCCAGAAGAAGGCAGCTCCCCTTTCCCTGAGCCATGAAAAAATGCGTTTCTCACAACTGTTCAGTGCATTGAACCCGGCCACGACCACCCGCTCCCCTTCCGGCCATTCCAGTCCCCCGCCGTCGATCCGTTCCGCGATCTCCCTGTACTGCATCCCGGGTGTTCCCAGTCCCCGGGCCTTCAGGGTCCCCCTCAACCCATGGTAGAGGCGCGGAAGCAGTTCCCACAAATGGATGAATTTTTCTTTTTCCGGGGTGTGGCTGCCCTCATGGAATCCGCCCCAGAACCGGCGGATCAGATCCACCTGTTCCTGTTCAAGTCCGGCCGCGGGATCTTCCAGCTCTTTCAGATCGGCAATGTTCCTGAAGATCATGTCCGCATCCACCCTGTATTTGTCCAGTTCGTCAAAATCGCCCGTCATCATCTCGCCCCAGTAGTAAAAATCGTCAAAACTGTCAGGCTGCTCCACCATCCCGGCATAGAGATCATAGAGGATGAACTGGAGTTCAACGGGATCCGGCTGTTCCAGGATGCTGACCCGGTCGATGAAATCGCTCACAGGGTACATGCGGGGGACCCACATCACCTGGTCGGTGTGTGCGGCCAGGTGGTGCCTGAGAAACAGTCCGGAGCGGCGGTTAGGCAAGATCAGCACGCAGTCGCCCAGCTCCCTGCCGAAGGATCTGATCAGATGGATGGCCAGTATTTCCAGGAATGGCTTCATTTGCTTAATTCACAGGTTGATAATTACGTCCCTGCCAGGTGTTTTCTTCCTCCAGCAGTTTCTCGAACGCGCGGAGGACCGCATCATACCGCACGCCCCATCCCTTTTTCAGAGCCATCGCCGGTGCCGCCTCCCCGGCAATGCGCTCGATCACGAAGGCAGGGTTCAGCAGTCCTACCACCTCCGCCATCAGGTGCAGGTATCCATCCAGGGTGAAATCATGGAAAGCCTCCGGATGTTCCAGGTATTCCTGTGCCATGGGTGTTCCCCTGATCACCTGCAGCTGGTGGAACTTGATGTTGTTCAGCGGCCAGGAGGAGATTCTCCTTGCCATATCCAGAAAGTCCTCCCTGGTTTCCCCGGGCAGCCCGATGATCAGATGGCCTCCGGTCCGGATCCCCCTTCCCGCCGTCTCTTCCACCGCCCGGCGGGCCGTCTCCACATCATGTCCCCGGTTCACCCGGACCAGGGTGCGGTCAAGCAGCGATTCGATCCCGTATTCCAGCACCAGGCTGGTTCTTTGGGACAGCTCCGCGAAATAATCCAGC
Organism: Bacteroides sp.; assembly: GCA_011048475.1. Lineage (GTDB taxonomy): Bacteria > Bacteroidota > Bacteroidia > Bacteroidales. The sequence goes on from DSDZ01000282.1 coordinate 7,915, forward strand.
TTTTCCGCATCCACGCAATCCGGCCGTGTCCCCACCACGATCCCCACGATCCCCGGGAAACGGATGGCCTGTTCGTATATCTCTTTCAGGATTTCCAGCTCCCCGTAGGTGTTGGAATAGGCCTGGAAATATGCCAGGAACCGGTCCGCCTTCCTGTATCGTTTCCGGTGAAATTCCATCCCTTCCCGCAACTGCTGTGCAACCGGTTTGTCCGGATCATTGTAGGAGGGATTGAAGGCCCTGTTGTCGCAAAAGGTGCATCCCCCTGTTCCGCAGGTTCCGTCCCTGTTCGGACAGGTAAACCCTGCATCCAGGGTGATCTTCTGCACCCGTCCCCCGAACCGCTTTCTGTAGTCGTCGGCGCCGGCATTGAACCTTCTTTCCGTTCCCCATGGATGGCTCATGATTCCGCAACTTGAATGATCTTGTCCATCAAGGCATACCACAGGTACCCTTCCACCCTCGGGTAGCCCATGGCTTTGAGCTGATCGGTATACATATGCACCTGCCGGCTGTAGGCGGGCCTTTCTTCGAAGCCGAACTTGAAATCCACCACCCTGATCCGGTCCCCGTCCACGATCACCCGGTCGGGCCTGATCACCCTGCCATCCCCGCAAAGGATGCTCCTTTCATTGTAGATCCGTCTTCCCTCCTCCTCGGCAAACCATTCCCTGGTCCCCGGGGCGGAAATCATCCCGGAGATCTGTTCATAAAGCCTGATCCGCTCCCGTTCCGGGATCAGTCCGTCGCGCTGCATCGCTTCCAGCGCGGGCCCCAGGTCATTCCCGGTTACGATCCCCGAAAAGATCCGGTGCATGATGGTCCCGTATGCCACCCTGCTGCTGAAATTGCCCTCTTCGTCCACGAAATATTCATCGCTCCGCAACCGCACCCTCAGGGACCGGGTCCGCCTGACGACCGGATAGGTTGTGAATTTCCACCCGTCAGGACGACCGCTCCTTTCGGCTCCCGTCCCTTCCGGTCCGCCGCTCCGGAAGCAGGAACCGGAAAACAGCTCATTCCACGATTCCAGGAAGGGAGGCCTGCCGGGGGTTTCTCTAAAGGAGGCCAGCACCAGTTCTCCGGAATTGCGGATCTTTTGCACCGGTCTGCCTTCCGCGGCGGATGGATCACCGCTTCCGGCATCTGCTCCGGGGATCCCCGCGTAAAGCACCTCCTTTGCCCTGGTAAAGGCCACATACAGCAGATTCAGGTTATCCATGTAGCCCTTCATGCGCTCGGTGTAATAATCGGCACGGAACAGGGTGTCCTTCATGGAGGCGGAATACCTGACCGGAACGACCGGGACCCGGCTGAAAGGGGTTCCCCCGGTCCTGCACCAGAGATAGCTCTGTTTCCTGTGGTCGGTGGTGATCTCCCAGTTGCAGAACGGGACCAGCACACATTTGAACTCCAGTCCCTTTGCCTTGTGGATGGTCAGGATCCGGGTGGCATTCAGCTCCTCGGAGACAGAGATGCTGTGTTTGGAGCCATGCTGTTCCCAGTAGTCCAGGAACTGTGTGATACTCTGCGGCTCCCTCCGCTGAAGGTCGATCACCAAATCCTGGAGTGCCTGGATGTAAGGCAGGTCCTCTTCCCGGTCGCCCAGTCCGAACAGCTGGATCAACGTCTCAATGAGCTCGTAGAGGGGAAGCTGGCGGAGGGAAGCGGAAAGCTCCGTAAATGTTCGCGGCAGCAGCTCCCCTGCACCAACGGAAGGATCAAAGAGGCGGTCGGGAACGGTTTCTTCCGCTGCCCGTGCAAGCATGCACCTGTATTTCAGCTCCGTTTCGTTCAGCAGATCGCCGGGACGGACCAGGTACCGGAGGGCGGAAATCAGCAGTGCCACGGATTGATTCTGCATCAGAAGCAGGGATTCATTGGAAATGAGCCGGTAATAAGAGCTGTCGCCCGTTTCGCGGGCATGCCTGAGGAGCCTCTGGGCGATCATGACCCCCTCCTTCCTGGTCCTCACCAGGATGGCGATGTCCCCCGGCTCGGTCCCCGCGGCCCGGATCTCCCCGATCCAGTCGGGGATCCGCTCCAGGGCCCGGTCGTAAAACGAAACCCCGTCATCTGTTCCGAACCGCTCCACATGCACCAGTCCCCCCGTACCCGCCCTCTCCTCAGGGATCTCCTGGACCGCATCCTCATATGCCTTTTTGAAAAGTTCAACCCGGGAGCGGACAAGACCGGCATCCAGTCCCCCCTGCCCCAGCTCTTCCCCGATCTGCCGGGCCAGGATCCCGGGAACGATCTGGAACAGGGAATTATTGAACCGGATGATCTGCTCGCTGCTTCTGTGGTTCTGTTGCAGGGTTACAACGCTGAGGTCCTGGTGACCGAAGTCCTTTTCCAGCTGCGATGCCAGGATCTTCCAGTCCGAATTTCTCCACCGGTAGATGGACTGCTTCACATCTCCCACCACCAGGTTCTCATGGCCCGAGGCAAGGCTGTTTTCCAGAAGAGGCCTGAAATTATCATACTGGAATACAGAGGTGTCCTGAAATTCATCCAGCATGATATGGTGGAAGCGTGTGCCCGTCCTTTCGTAGATAAACGGAACCTGGTTGCCCGCGATGATCCCCCTTAAAAAACGGCTGGAATCGGCCATCAGGAAAATATTCCGTTCCCGGGTATAGGCATTGATCCGTTCCATCAGATCGCCCAGGATGCCCAGCGTGTAGAAATTCTGCCTGATCATCCTGACCGTGTTCAGGATCACCTGCCGCTCATACAACTCCGCAAGCATGGGCATGAGCACTTCACCGGTGAACCGGGCCAGGCCGGGTGGGGATGTCTTACCGAGCCATTTATCCGGATTGGTGACCGCCTCAATCCTCGCCCGGGAAAAATTGGGCTCCAGTCCGCCTGCCGCGTCCCTGAACAGGGAGGCAACCGATCTCTCCTTCCTCAGGAAATCGGCAATCCCCACCCCCCGCTGCCGCATCTGCTCCAGGGCCGCGGCTCCCGTTTCCGTGATCTCCCTGAGCGTGGAGGCTTCCAGGCTGACCAGCTCCTCCAGGTACCCCTCCAGGTTTGCCTTTTCAAGCAATGTGAGATCCATCTTCAGGGACAGTTGCTGAAATGATTCCCGGAAGAGCTGCATCCCCAGCTGGATGATATCGGCCCTGAAATTCCAGGACCTGGACTCCTCGATCCGCTCCTCGGCAAACCTGATCAGCCATTCCTGCAGTTCCTCGTGATCCGATATATCCTGGAACAGCTGGTCCACTGCCAGTGAAAGGATCCGGTTGTGATCCAGCTCCAGGTTGTAACCCGGCTGGATCCCGATCTCACGGGTAAAGGAGCGGATAACGGACTGGAAGAATTTGTCGATGGTCTCCACCGAAAAGCCGGAATAATCATTCAGGATCACATCCAGCAGCTGGGCCGCCCTGCTCCGGACCCACCGCGCATCCTTCCCCGTGTCTTTCATCAGCCGGAGAAGTTCCTTCTCTGCTTTTTTTCCGGAACGGCCCGATAACGCATGCAGGCTTCCGAGGATGCGGTGTTTCATCTCAGCCGCCGCCTTGTTGGTGAAGGTCACTGCGAGAATGTGCCTGTGCATACCCGGGAGGCGGAACAGCAGGCGCAGGTATTCCAGGGTGAGGGTGTAGGTTTTCCCTGAACCTGCGGAGGCTTTGTATATGCTCAGGGGAGACATCATGTAAATATAGAATTCATTTTCCTTATTTTTGTCCCAAAATCAGGGATCTTGGCAAAACGGGTCGTCATCGGATTATCTGGAGGAGTGGATTCAAGCGTCGCAGCCTGGCTGCTCAGGGAACAGGGCTACGAGGTGATCGGTCTGTTCATGGTCAACTGGCATGACCGGACCGGCATCATCGAAGCGGATTGTCCCTGGGAGGAGGATGTGGTATTTGCCGAACTGGTGGCAAAAAAACTGGACATCCCGTTCCACGTGGTTGATCTGAGCGTGCCCTACCGCAAAAGGGTCATGGATTACATGTTCTCGGAATATGAAAAAGGACGGACGCCCAATCCGGATGTCCTGTGCAACCGGGAAATCAAATTCGATGAATTCTTCAGGGCTGCCGAACCTTACCGGCCGGACTTCGTTGCCACGGGGCATTACTGCCGGAAGGAGATCACACAGGAAGGGGACCGGGTGATATACCATTTACTGGCCGGGGCAGATCCGGACAAGGAGCAGAGCTATTTTCTCTGCCAGTTGTCGCAGCACCAACTTGCCGGGACCCTTTTCCCCATCGGACACCTCTGTAAGCCGGAGGTCAGGGAAATCGCGGCCAGGGAGGGGCTCCCCACCGCCAGGAGAAAGGATTCACAGGGGATCTGTTTTGTGGGGAAGGTACACCTGCCGGTATTCCTCCAGCAAAAGCTCGCCGTAAAGGAGGGAAATATTTTTGAGATCCCACCGGATCACCCCATGTACGACCGTCAGAAAAAAGATCCGGAAGAGCTGGAGTCTTTCTGCGCTCCCTGGACCTATGGCAAAGAGGACGGCACCTGGGTGGGCAAACACAGGGGCGCCCATTTTTTCACGGTGGGACAGCGAAAAGGGCTCAACGTGGGCGGGAAGGAGGACCCCCTGTTCGTTCTGGCCACCGATGTGAAGCAGAACAGGGTATACACCGGACAGGGCCAGTCACATCCCGGCCTTTACAGGCCCGGCCTGAAGATCATCCCGGAAGAGATCCACTGGATCAGGGACGACCGGGTGATGGAACCCGGCGAAAAAAGAAACTACCGGGTACGGATCCGCTACCGCCAGCCGCTCCAGCAGGCCACGCTGCAGATGACCGCGACGGGCATGTACATCCTCTTTGAAAAAAAGCAACGGGGAATTGCCGCAGGCCAGTTCGCAGCATGGTATGATGGGGATGAACTGATCGGATCGGGCGTCATCCACCGGTAGCTCCCGGTTCGCTTAACGCTTGTGGAGCCCGCATTCCTTGGGCCCCTCATTTTCCCACCACCAGCGGCCCGCCCTGGGATCCTCGCCCGTTTCCACGGCCCTGGTGCAGGGCTCACAGCCGATGCTCGGGAATCCGCTGTCATGGAGCATGTTGTAGGGAATGTGATGTTTTTTCACATAATCCCACACCTGTTTTTCGGACCAGCTGATCAGGGGATTGATCCTGATCAGGCCGTTGTTCGGGTCCCATTCCACCAGCCTGTTGAAGAATCTGTTGACCGACTGGTCCTTCCGCAGTCCGCAGATCCACGCCTCCTTTCCCTCAAACGCCCTGGGTAACTGGGCCACCTTCCGGATGCCGCAGCACATTTTCCGGTTCTCCACGCTTTCGTAAAAAAGATTGATGCCGTGCCTGGCAACCATCTCCTCCACTTTGCGGTAATCCGGAAAGTAGGTTTTGATCCGGATGCCGAAATGCTTATTCGTGCGGGCGATGAGATCATATGTTTCCGGGAAGAGCCTGCCGGTGTCCAGCGTGAATATCTCCGTCCCCCGATCCTGCCGCACCACCATTTCAGTGAGCACCTGGTCCTCCACGCCGAGACTGGTGCTCAGGACGACCCTTTCACCGAAGTGATTCAGGAAGAAACCGACCACCCCCAGGGCATCCGTCTCCTTCAGCTCCTCGTTCCATTGCTTGATCCTGTCTTTCAGTTCTGCCGTCAGTTCCATGTCCCTCCTGTTTCGTAGGATTCCTTTCTTCCCATGTCCATCCACTGGTCTCCGTCGTGCCGGTACAGCCAGATCGGGTGTCTTTCTGCCAGTTCCAGGTAAAAGGGAATGACGGGAAACCTGTCCTCCGGCGGAAAAAAACCGGTCAGGGCCGGCTCAATCACCTGGATCCCGCTGAAGGCAACAGGAATCAGCGGCTCCCCGCTTTTACCTGCCAGCAGGGTTTCTCCGGAAAGGTTGTCCCGCCATCCCCGCAGCAATCCCCCCTCACCCATGAGCAGGCTGCGGGATGTGGGACGGTCCGTCACCGCCATGGTGACCAGCGCCCCGTGTTCCCTGTGTGCGCGTACCATTTTTCTCAGATCAATGTCGCTGCGTATGTCAACATTGTATACAGGGAAAGGTTCATTTTCGAAAAACCAGCTGGCTTTCTTCAGCGCTCCCCCCGTATCCAGAAGCTCTTCGCGCTCATCGGAAAACCCGATCCGGATCCCGAACCGGTTCTTCGACGCCACGTATTCCATGATCTGATCGGCGAAATGATGCACGTTGACCAGCAGGTGATCGTACCCGTCCTTTCTGAGCATGCCGATCACATGCTCCAGGAGGGTTTCGCCCCCGAATTCCATCAGGGCCTTCGGCCGGGTGTCGGTCCACGGCCCCAGCCTGGTCCCCTTTCCGGCAGCAAGAATGAGCGCCCGGTTCCCGGTTTGTTTCTCCATGGTGTGCTTCGTTTCGGGAGATACGTGAAATCCCTGCGCAAACTTACATATTCTCCGGCTATTTCCGGCCGATGGACCTGGCGTAAAGCAGGGCCGCGGTCCGGTAGACCAGGTGCCCCAGCTTGGTGAAGGGCAGGAAGATGATCACGAACCAGACAGCCACCAGGTGAAAAAAGTAAAGGATGTATGCTATGGAATGGTTGCCGTCAATGGCCCAGTTGCCCAGCCGCGCCCATTCCACAAGGGTTCCGGAAAGGGTCAGCAGGGCGATGGAGACGAGCAGCAGCCAGTCCGTATAGCTGCTTTTCCCGAATATTTGCTTATTGAAGATCCGCTGGTGGACCATCATGCCGAGTCCCCCGTAGATCATCAGGGAAGCCGCATTCCCCGCAATTTTGAAAGGATTCCAGAATGTCATGGGATAGTTACTGGTGAAGGTGGCCACAATGGCGTAGAGGGTTACCATCAGCAGCAGTCCGAAACCGAAGAAAACCATCATGTGGGCGATTTTTCTGAGGCGGGTGGATGCACAGCCGGAAAAACCGGAGTGTGCAAAGATCTCGCGCAGGACCGGCAGCAGTTTCGAGAGGGGCTTTTTGGCAGGTCCCGCTGCGGGGACCAACCGTTTCATGTCACGCCAGAAACGCATGAGTCCGGTGAAAGCGATGCCGTAAAATGCCAGGGTGATCAGCGTGAAGGTGGAATTCAGCCAGAGGTGCGGAAAAAACG
>DSDZ01000442.1 GCA_011048475.1 Bacteroides sp.
CTCCCAGGTTTGGTTCAGCCATGTGGACGGGAACGGGGTGGCGGCAAAACCTTTTGTCCTTCCCCAGAAGGATCCCGAATTTTACCGGACGTACATGTACAACTACAACCGGCCCGAATTCATCAGGGGGAAGGTGGATCTAACCCCCAGGAAGGTCTTTGCCCTGGCAAGGCAAGGCGCAGACACCACCCGCTTCAACATGGCAGCGAGCATCAGCGCAGCCACCGGGGCCACTGCCCCGGCGGAAGAGAAGCAGAGTGTTTTCTATCACCACGACTGACCCATGCGGTGCCCTCCGGATGGGATCCCCTGCGCTTCCGACGCCCTGCGCTTCCGACGCCCTGCGCTTCCGACGCCCTGCGCTTCCGACGCCCTGTCCTTCTCAGGCCCTGTGGCTATGCGGTCCGGTACCTGTGAGGCCGGTACTTCCGGGGCGCGGCACTTACTTCAGAAATACCGGCTGAAATAGGCGAACAGGAGGGCGCCGATCATCAGAACGATCCCCACGGTGCGCATGGTGTGGATCTCCTTCGTGACCCCGGTCTCCAGCACTGACTGATCGGGTTTGTTGGGATCATAATAGACCGTCACCTCCTTGTCCACCGGGTATTTTGTGGTGATCCGATATGCCTTTGCAGGGGAACTGGAAGAGTAACTGCCCGTTACACCGATCCTGTCCGACACATACTCCTGGTCGTCCACCTGATAGTTGTAGCAGATCTCGGGCCTGTAAGTGGTCGTTTTCGTATTGCCCCCGGTGGACCGGATATTTTTGGCCACATCCGATTCAAGCACCTTTCCAGTGGCCTGCCGCCAGAATTCCGTTTTCCTGGCTTTGTACATGGACAACAGTGCCGAGACGATCATCACCAGTCCGATCAGGCTGACGAACAGTGAAAACAAGACGGCCCCGTTGCTGAAAAACCCTTCCATTTCCAGACCCCTGCAGGGCTACAATTTCTGGATCTTTCCGCGGTGGATCGATCCGTCTGCCTCGATCCGGACGATATAGAAACCCGGGTCCAGCCTGCTCAGATCCACCTGGTTTTGCTGACGAACCTCCAGCACCTGTTCCCCGAGCATGTTGTACATCCGGACTGTGAATTGTCCCCAGCACTCGATGTGCAGGATATCGGTGACCGGGTTCGGGTAATAGCGTACCGGGATCTCTTTCTGATCCAGTATCCCGGTGGATTCCTGCACACTGATGTAACCGGTTTTTGTCTGGGTGTTCGAGCCGGCTGTGTTGGTGGTGGTCAGGGAGACCTGGAACAAACCCGGATTCTGATAGGTCACGATCGGGTTCTGCTCGGAGGAGGTTCCCGGGGTGCCTCCCTCGAAGGTCCAGTTCCATGCGGTGGGTTCGTTGATGGAGATATCAATGAACTGGACAATCAGCGGTGCGTTGCCAGACTTTACATCCACCGTGAAATTGGAAACCGGTGCCAGTTCCAGGTCCCTCGTCCCGTTTGCATAATACACTCCCCACACGGCGTCTGGGATGATGGGTACCGGGTTCCCCTGCCCGGTTATTTTATTTTCCGCCACTCCGATATAGGCAACGAGATCTTCATATTCCGGGTAATTGACCAGGTCCTGGTAATCGAACAGGATCCGGTCATCCGTTTTCGAAAAAGAGGGAAATCCCAGCCTGGTGTTCTGGGTGATCACGTCCAGTTCACCCGCGAGCAGGTCCGCCCCCAGGACCGCATAGATTTCTTCATATTCGTCGATGTAATCAAAGGCAATGATGTTGGGAGAGTTCTTGGAAAAAACCGGATTCCCCACACTCACGTTCTCGGGCAGGGAACCGAAAAGCTTTGAAATGCTGCCATCCCCGAAATCACCGGCTTCATGATCCCAGACCCGGATAAAACCAATGTCCCAGTAACTGATGGGATCCTCCTCGGCGGTGGTCAGCTCGTTGTAGGCATCGTACATCAGGTATTCCCCCGAATGGTCGAATTCGATGGCATCGGCATAGAGCACGCCTCCCGTGTTCGTCCCGGAATGACTGGTGGTGGGGTTGTACAGATGGAACTTTGCCCACTGTTCGGAAGTGAAATCATACACGTAAATGGCTGTATCCACATACACACTGATACATGCCATCCGGTTCCCGTCCCTGGAAACGGTCACATTGTCCCATACCTCCTGGTCCGAGATGACCCATTCCTCCTTATTTGACGGATCCGTATAGATGCCCATGATCTTCGAGTCCCCGGATACGAAGACAGCCACGCTGCCGTCGTCGATCACGGACACTTTTCGCTTCATGGCCGTGGTGGAAAGCGGTTCAAACACCTCACCGTTCGCATCACACCTGTACAGCGTGTTGGGATCATCCGGATTGGTGTCGTATGAGAGGATGTATTCATCCCCGGTGTTTTCCGGGTACTCCTGTTCGTATTCCACCTGCTCCTCGTCAAAGATGCCCACCGCATCGAACGCCTTACCCGCTTCTTCCACCTCTGTGGAAGTTTCCCCGTACAGGTCCTTCGCAGCCTGCACCACGGCGATCCTGAAGTCGATGAACTGGGACTTGGTAGTCAGGTAATTGGCCAGGGCACGGTAAAACACCTGTTCGGCCTTTTCCTTGCTGACCGCGGTGGCGAACCTGTAATAGGCATGGCTCCCGATGCTGTTGTTGATATGCACCCCGCCGTTGTCCTCCTGGCCGATGTACATTTCAGACACATGCGCCGGCTGCCAGTAATGGTCATTCAGGCTGCTGCCCCCGTTGTGGGGATCGGCCATGTTCCGCATTGTTCCCGAAGGGAAATACTGTGTCCTCACCACATCCTCGCCGATGAGCCAGTCCTCCCTGTCCACCATGGCCCCGAAAATATCCGCATAAGTTTCATTGATCGCCCCCGGCTGGTCCCTGTATTCCAGGTTGGCCGTATTCTCCACCACGCCGTGCCCCATTTCGTGAGCCACCACGTCCAGTCCCCCTGCCAGGTTGTACAGGGCCGTCCCGCCGTTTCCGAAATAGATTACGGGTGAGCTCCAGAAGGCATTATCCATCCCGCTGCCATCCTCATTGCTGAGGTTGACCACCCCGGTAATGGTCATTCCCTGGTTGTTCAGAGAGTTCCTACCGAAGGTGTTTTCAAGGTACTTGTAGGTTTTCGTGGCCGCGTAATGCAGGGATACCGCGGCCGGGTTGTTCCATGTATTGTCGTATGAGCTGACGATCGTAAAGTTGCCCGGGGAGATGCTGGCATCAAATGTCCTGATGATCCCCTCTCCTTTTTCAGCATTGAACATGGATTCCGCCAGGTTGATCATGTAATAGGTTCCGTTTTCCAGGTACGTGTCGAATGTTCTCAGCACGCCATTCAGGTCATACCCCGTGGAAACCACCGGTCCGTCCGTTTTCGTATTGTTGTAACAGGAGACCACCTGACCGGAATTGGCGTCCACGAAATATTTCCAGGTTTCGATAAACCCGGACCTGATGTCGATCTCGTAACAGAGCAGAGCCTTCCCGGATGCATCCTGGCAGATCACCAGGCGGGAGGAGGGACCGTTGTCGCTCAGGAAGGTCTTTTGTGCAGCGGTCAGTTCTCGATACCTGTCATTCTTCTTCAGATCGTCAATGGCAAAACCGGCGGCACACGCTGCATCGAGCTGAGGGGTCACATCAGGCATCTCCGATGCATTGCATAGCCTGCCCGTGAAGATCTCCTTTTCCCGGTCCAGGTGCAGCACCACCTCGGCTCCGTAGACCGGAATCCCCCTGTGCTGCTGGTGGGCTCTCACATGCGTCATTCCCAGGTCGTCCGTGTATACCTTATTGATCATCAGATCATTGACCGGATCTTCCAGAAGGGTCACCTCTTTCGTGACCGCGAAGAACTCCCGGAAACGGTCCTCCGGGGCAAGTGCGGTGGCCGATTTCAGGTCGCCCCGGGTGCGTTCGATAAAGACCGGGCTCCCGGATACCTTGGAACGGACCACACGCTTGATGGATGGATCACACAGGGCGACCGGTTTGCTGAACCGGGGCAATTGTCTGAATTTCCTGCTGGATTCCGATGCCCCGGCCTCAGATGGCCTGGCCTCAGATGGCGCGATTCCGGAAAGCGTGGTTCCGGAAAGCGTGGTTCCGGAAAGCGCGGTCTCAGACAGACCGGTTCCTGCAGATTTCAGGAAACCGGAATGGCTGATCGTCCTGTGGGTGAGTACCGGCCTGGACGGTTCCTGTGTTTTTTTTGGTACGGACTTGAATGAATGCTCCGGCTGGGCGTAAGCTGCACACACCGCCATCGAGATGACGGCACAGATGAACATCCGTTTCATTGTTTCTGTTTTGGAAGGGTGGTGACCAGGGTTTTATAAAAGCTTTTAACTGAGGGATTTTCAGAGGATTCGGTCCATGTGACCCTGTGCACTGTGTCGGAGATGACCTCCAGGAAGTAGGTCATGTTCCCCACTTCATCCAGTTCCATGGTTCCCAGATGCAGGCTGTCCAGTTCGCTTTTGATCTGTTTCATCAGGGGACGCTTCACCTTGTTTATCTCCTCAAGCTCCCCTTTGATCTCTTTGTAAACGTGCCCGTCCCTCTCCAGGACATACTTTTCGGTAAGGTTTGCGAATCCACCGCTTTTACCGAAGCAGATGGTATCAAAAGCCTTGTGGTTCCCCGATAAATTGCCCTTCGGGGCGCAGTAGCTGAACATCAGGGCAAATGCAGCCGCCGGAATGATAATGAAGGATAATTTCTTTGACATAATGGTTAATTTCTGACATGGATGATTCATTATACGTACTGATCATTTCACTTTCCGATCACCTTGATCAGCTTTCCCGCATGTACCTGGTCGGTCAGTTCCAGGTTGTTGAGCAGGGCCAGTTTCTCCATCTGCTCCTGTTTAACGCCGTAGTTCCTGAATGCTTCGGCGAGGGTGCCCGTCCGCTGTACTTTTTTCACATAGATCCTCTCCGGCATCCTGTTCAGTTTGGAAGCATCGGTCAGCCTGTTGAAGGTTGTCTCGTATTCCCTGAAGGTGGCGCTGTATTTGTTGTAATCGGCCTCGGTGGTAACCCCGTGGAAGACAAAAAAGTTCCCGCTGTAATCGATGAAATGGGAATATACGATGTTCGTCTGCGTCTGGCCCGAGGCCTGGTCCTGACTGACCTGCTTGGAAAGGGTGCGGATGGCTGGCAGTCCGTTGACCGCGACCTGGCTGCTTTCCAGCAGCTGCAGCTCCAGGTTCTGCAGCGAGGTTCGCGCGGCTTCATCCAGGGACGAACCGGGGGCAAATGTGAAAAGCATCAAAGCGTCCCCGCTTTCCGGGGCCATGATCACCTGTGTGGGCTGGTTCTGCAGCTGCCATCCGGCCGGGAACGAGAAACTGAATTTAAGCTCGGGATGATAAAAGGTGTTGCCTTCCACGTATCCCTGCCTGGGATCCTCCCCGTAGACGATCCCGTCGATCATCTGCAGGTAGCTGTCGGAATTCACCTTCCAGGAGTCTTTGTCCAGCTCCTGCTGCCACTTTTCCGCCTCCAGTTTTACGTATGCATACCGGTCGGCCGGACTGGGATGGGTGGAGAGGAAGGTGGGGACACCTCCTTCGCCCTCCGGCATTCTCATTTTCTCCAGCACCTGGAAAAAATCAGCCATTTTGCCCGCATCGTACCCGATGAGGGAGGAGTAGGCCACTCCCAGCGTATCGGCCTGGCGCTCATTGTCGCGGCTGAACTTCAAAAAGAGCAGTTGCATGCCCTGCATGGCGTATTCGGCATAGGAAGCGAATTTTTCAGAGGCGATCATGCCACCGATCAGCAGCAGTTGTCCGATCGTCTGTTTGCTTTGCTGGCTGGCCGAATGGCGGGCGGTGATATGCCCCATCTCATGGCCCACCACCCCCACCAGTTCAGCTTCGTTGTTGAACTGGGCCAGGATGCCGCGGGTCAGGTAGATATACCCGCCGGGGACAGCGAAGGCATTCACCACCGGGGAGTCCAGGATCTTCACGTGGTATTTCAGGTTGGGCCGGTGGGAGACTTTCCCCATCTCATCTGCCCTGGCCTGGATGAAGCCGAGCAACTGGTCATTCTGATATTCTCCGAAGGTGGAGATTACCTGTGGATCGTATTCGGCGCCAAGCTGCACCTCCTGTTGCTCGGACATGAACATGAGCTGTTTTTTGCCGGTGACGGGGTTGACAGCACAGGAGGCCGTCCCCAGGAAAATGGCGAAGGTCAGCGCAATTTTTCCCGTAATATTCAATCTTCTCATCTGAAATGGTTTAGTGGTCAGTTTTCCGGCCACTTTCATGCGGCCTTTCGTTCGGGTATGCATGTGGCACACCGCAACTCCAATTTACAAAGAAATCCCTTAATTCCTGCAAGCGTCGGTTTTTATTATCTTCGTGATTAAACCATCGCCCATGAATACAAGAACAGCTGCGCTAAAACAGCGGCTGATGCTGCTCGTGATGCTGACGGCAGCCTGTTTTCCGGCTGTGTCGGGACAGGGGTTTTTGCATGCGGACGGGAAGCAGATCGTAGACGGGACGGGAGAGAACTTGATCCTGAGGGGGATCGGGACGGGGAACTGGATGCTGCAGGAAGGGTATATGATGGAGACCGGTGACATTGCCGGCACCCAGCACGAATTCAGGGAAAAGCTGATCAACACCATCGGCGAGGCGCTCACCGACAGTTTCTATACAATCTGGCTGGCGAACCACTGTACCCGGACCGATGTTGACTCCCTGGCCTCATGGGGATTCAACAGCGTGCGGGTGGCCATGCATTACAAGTGGTTCACGCTTCCCATCGAAGAGGAACCCGTCAGCGGGGAGCACACATGGCTTGAGAAGGGATTTGAAATGATCGATTCGCTGCTGGACTGGTGCGGCGACAATGAGATGTATCTGATCCTGGACCTGCACGGGGCGCCCGGGGGACAGGGGACCAATGCTTCCATTTCGGATTATGACCCTTCCAAACCTTCCCTGTGGGAGAGCCAGGAGAACAAGGACAAGACGGTGGCCCTCTGGACCAGGCTGGCAGGAAGGTACAGCGATGAGCCCTGGATGGGGGGATATGACCTGATCAATGAGACCAACTGGACCTTCCCCGAAGGGAACAACTCCCGGCTGAGGGACCTGTTTGTCCGGATCACCGATTCCATCCGGAGGGTGGACCCGAACCACATGATCATCATCGAGGGGAACTGGTTCGCCAACGATTTTTCCGGACTGACCCCTCCGTGGGATGACAACATGGCCTACAGTTTTCACAAATACTGGAGCTTTAACGATCCCGGCTCGCTGAACTGGGTGCTGGATCTGAGAAACAATTACAATGTGCCCATCTGGCTGGGTGAGTCGGGGGAGAATTCCAATACCTGGTTCACCAACCTGATCAGCCTCTGCGAATCCCTGAACACCGGCTGGTCCTGGTGGCCCCTGAAAAAAGCGGGGATCAACAATCCCCTGCGGGTGGAGATCAACGACGACTACCTGCAGCTGATCGACAACTGGAGAGGGAACGGACCTTTCCTCTCTGCAGAGGAGGCCTTCCAGGCGGTGCTCACTTTTGCGGACCGGCACCGGATCGGGAACTGCCATTTCCAGAAGGATGTGGTGGATGCCATGATCCGGCAGCCCCACACCACGGAAACGTTGCCCTTTGTCCGGCGCACGGTGAATGACACGGTGTTTGCACCGGAATATGACCTGGGACGAAACGGACATGCATACTTCGACGTGGATACGGCCGATTACCACGGCGACATGGATGGCACCTACACCGACTGGAACAGCGGATGGTCCTTCAGGAACGACGGGGTGGACCTTGAGCCCTGCGGAGATGCACCGCCGGGCAATGGATATAATGTGGGATGGACTGAAAACGGCGAGTGGGTCAGCTACACGCTGATCAATGATTCTGCGGCGGCTTACACCATGGAGCTGCGCTCTGCATCCGCCGGGAACGGGTCCCGCATCCATGTGGAGGTGAACGGAGCGGATGCCTCAGGTCCCGTTGAACTGCCCGCCACCGGCGGATGGCAGCAGTGGGTTTCCAAGGAGATCGGGGGGATCATTTTGCCGGAAGGTACGGTCCGGGTGAAGATCGTCTTTGAAAGGGGCGGATCCAACCTGAACTGGTTCAGGTTCAGCAATCCGCAGCCGGTATCGCTGCTGCCCTTCAAAGCCCTCTCCGCGGTTACCTCCGTCCTGGAAAACAAGATTCACATTACCCTCAATAAGCAGGTAACCGCACCTGTATCCCCGGAGGTGTCGGATTTTTCCCTGACCGGGAGCGGATCGGAAAAGATGTTGGAGAAGGCGGAGCTGAGCGGGGAGACGGGACGCGTGCTGGTGCTGACCTCTGCCATTCCCCTCTTCTTCAATGAGTTGCTCCGGGTTACCTATTCAGGAAGCGGTATCATGCACGCGGACCAGCCGCTTGAGCCGTTCAGCGACCTGGCGGTGCAGAACATGCTGGCCAGGCACTTCCAGGTCCCGGCAAGGATCCAGGCAGAATATTTTTACGAGAACAGCGGGCTTCAGCTGGAGACCTGCACGGATGCGGGAGGGGGACAGAACACAGGTTATGCGGACCGGGGCGATTACCTGGACTATGTACTGTATGTGCCCGGGGCGGGGGATTACCTGATGGATTTCCGCATCGCCACGGAACGGTACAACGCGGGCCTGCAGATCCTGGAAAAACAGGAAGACAGGTTTGAGGTGCTGGGCAACATGTTGTTTGAGCGGACCGGCGGATGGCAGAGCTGGACCACCCAGACGACTTCGGTCACGCTGAATGAGGGAAAGTATCTGATCAGGTTGCTGGTGACAGGGGACGAGCACAACCTGAACTGGTTTGAATTCAGGCAACCGGTATCCGGCCGGATGAAACCCGGATCCCGTCATGAGGAGGGATTTTTCCTGATCTATCCCAACCCGGCTTCCGGCCGGACTACATTTATATGGAACAGACCCCATTCACAGCCGGCAGGGATTCATGTTTTTGACAGCATGGGCCGGGTTGTGTTCAGTGGTCAGCTGTACGGAGACAGGGTGGTGATAGATCTTTCGGGCTGGCAGTCAGGGATCTATCTGGTACAGATAAAATCGGGGGATGACCTGCAACTGGAGAAACTGGTGGTGCAGCCGACACCCTAAAACAGGGTATAGATAAAGGGAGCCAGGGCGCTGCCGCTGCTCAGAACGATCAGGAGCCCGAATATGAGCAGGATGACGATCAGCGGGATCAGCCAGAGTTTCTTTCGTTCCCTGATATATTTCCAGAGGTCTCGCAGGAATTCCATCTCTTTCCGGTTATCCTTATTGCACATGTGCAATCAGCCCGGCCAGGATCTCAACCGATCCGTTTTCCGGATCCACATCCTTCAGCCTCTCAAGTGATTCCGAGGCTTTCTGTATCTCCTCCTGGCCGATGCAAAGATAAATGAATTCCTGAAGGAAATCAGGATCAAAGGCGAATTCATCGTAGACCCGGGAAAAATGATCAAGGGCTTCCCGGGGCCGGTCCAGCCGGATGGAGATCTCCCCTGCATACCTGCGGGCCACGTGCGAGTCATATCTGAGGAGAGAATTTTCCAGGATGGACAGGGCTCTTTCCGCGTCTCCCTCCTCCAGCACCTGCATGGCGGCGGTGACCTGTTCCCGCGTCTGGTAAGGGACATAGCGAAGGTAGGTATATCTTTTCGGGGGGATCGCAAGGTACTGACCTGCCTCGTATCTTCTGAGCTGTTCAGCGATCGCAAGCGCATCTTCTTCCTGGTTGCCGTAAACACAGGCCATGTATAGTTTCCCAAGGGTCTTCAGGCGCTCGGACTGATCCTCTGTCAGTTCGAAAGCCTCCCGGAAACACCTCCTGGCATTGCCGTAATCGGCTTTGATCAGGGATATCTCGCCCATTCTGTAAGTGGCATAAAAGGAGCGTTCGAACTCCTGAGACTTCCGGAAATATTCCAGTGCCAGGGGAAGATCCCCGAGTTGCAGGAGACAGGAGGCCGCATCCCGGTAATTTATAGCTACGTAAGGGTTTGTACGCAGCAATGCCTCATATTCCCTGCAGGCGGCCCCATGATTGCCCGCTGCTTCATACTGCCTGGCCAGGGAAAGCCTGGTCTCGTCCAGGAAAAGCGCAGGGTTCCTGAAGACCTCGAATGCGATGGAATCAGATGTCGAATGAGGACGGTAGTGCAGCCGGTAGTCAGGAAGATCCACATCCGGCGGAACAAAGGGCCAGTACCTTTTCAGATTGGTCACCCGGTGATGCCCCAGCAGGCTGTCCAGTGCGGTGTATCCCCAGTTGATTTTGTAGTAATCAGAAGGGTATACAATATGCTGCACCTCCCCGAGCAGGTGCGAAGCAACGATCTCCCTGAAAAATGCATCCGCCATCAGGAAGCTGCCTGCAATATTCGGGTGCACATGCTCTGTCATCAGGTTGTTCCCTGCAATGCCCCCGGGAGAAGCCTCCCGGAACCGGTCCGGCATGGGGACCGGATATACTCCGTGTGCGCGGGAAAGCTCCCGGAGGATCCGGTTCACCTCCCCGCTTGCCCTGAAACGGACTCCGTCAAGATCCTTCGCTTCCTCAAACAAGGTGATTGCAATGTCGTAATCGCCGTTTGCATATGCCTGCCGTGCCATGGTGAATTTTTGCCAGGCCTCGTCTTCCTGTCCCGACGATAACGCGCTCAGGGGCGGGACATCCCGCAGGTTGCTGACCACCTCACTGAGAAAAACGGGGATGCCCTTCCGGGTGTACCGACTGACCAGCGCTTCCATGTTCTGTTCGAACCGTTTCATGGCCAGCCGGTACCGGTCGCTGTCAAGGGGGATCGTCTGCCCGGCGGCCATCCGTTTCATCAGGGTGCCGTGCACCGCATCGATGCCAGCGGAGCCTGCTTTGTCCATGACAGCGCCGATGATGTTCCGGAACAGCTGGTAGAGGCGCAGGTCCATCAGGGCCAGGTGGGTCCGGGTGAGGAGCCGGCTTTTGCTCATGCTTTCGTTGGATGCCACCCCGAATGCCCCGTAGAACTCGTTGTGCCCGGCGTAGACCAGGACGGCGTCTGGATCCTGCCGGATGATTTCTCTTGTGTAATCCAGAAGGGTATGGCTGTTGATGGCCGTAATGGCGGTGTTGACCATCTCGATCTTCCGGTCAGGATATGCATCCTGCAGCCTTTCGTGCAGGATCCGGGAGAACATCAGGTTTTTTTCGTAGGGGAAGCCCACGACAGTGGAGCTTCCCATCACGAAGATGCGGAAGGTCCCTTCCGGTTTACGCTTCAGGAAAATGTCGTTGGGGGGCGCATCATATTCGAGCTTCCGGAAATACTTCCTACCCACCTCCGGGTTCAGGATCATATATTGTTCATATCCTTCCCTGGGATTGGGTATGAAGAGCCCCGTGTCGCCGCCGAAGGAAAAGATCCTCAGGATCCCTTCGAGCAACAGCAGGATGACCAGCGGCAGGCTCAGGGTGATTATCCTGAACCAGATCTTACGTGTGTCCGGGCCCTTTTTTACCCCGGGATCGATTCCTTTCATGAACGGGAGTGAAACTGGCATGGAAACATACACAATTTATCATTCACTGCCAAGCATTCATGAATGTTGCCTTTTTTTTTGGATTTGTGAATCGAAATTTCCTGGCATTGCCATATTTTGACATAAAAATTTATATATTGGTAGGCAATCTGGATCATGTTCAGATTGCATCTATGTCTAACTAAAAACTTAAGCTATGAGATTGAAGATTTTTACTTTTTTTCTCTGCGCAATCTTTGTTGCGGGGGTTACTGCCCAGGACCGGCCCACGCATGAGGTAAAAAAGGTTGACGTGGGACCGGATGTGGACGGTGTGGTGGATGAACTCTGGAATGATGTGGAAGCGATGCCCATCGATAGAAATTTCCAGAGCGAGCTTCCCACCATCGGAGCATCAGGTGAATCATTCTGGAAGATGGTATGGGTGGAAGGCGAGGGGATCTATGTGATCCTCGTCGTCAATGATGACGTGTTCTATCCCCACTACGCAGTTGATCCTATCGGAAATTCCTGGGAATACGACAAGCCCGAGATCTATTTCGACTGCAACTATGTTCTTCAGGATGATGGCGGAGCTTCCGCAGAAGGACAGCCGGGCAACGGTCACCACCAGTGTGCCCCGCCGTTTGAGGACGGAAAGAACGACGGTACACTCCTGGATGCCGGTGTGGATGGCGAGGGAGACGCCGATGACCTGGGTGTGAAGTATGCCATGATGGTCAATGACCCGGATTATATTTCCGAGTACTTCTTCCCCATGGAATATCTGACGGACAAGGATGGGGCCATCAATGACCTGAGCGGAGAAGTGGGTTTCGATGTGACCATCATCGACAGGGATCCGGGTGATGCTGCCCGCAAGCGTGCTGTCTGGGCCAATGAAGGATTGTACGGTGATGCCAATGAGTCCTGGAACAGCATGGACGAATGCGGCATCCTCACCTTTCAGGGTGTCGGCGACAAGGTCTATGTGGAAAGTGTCAGCCTGACCGGAGGGGATATCACCAAGAACAACCTCCCGTTGCAGATCCAGGCCGAGGTCCTTCCGGAGGACGCCACCAACAAAAACCTGTCATGGTCGGTTGAAAATGTCACGGGAAGGGCAAAGATCAACAAAAATGGGGTGCTTACTCCCATTGCTGACGGGCTGGTCACTGTCAAAGCTGAAACGGTGGACGGCTCTTACCTGGATGCATCCATTGATGTGAACATCAGCGGTCAGCTCGTCTCCATGCCCGAGATCAACCTGATCAGGAATGGTTACTTTAATGACGTGGATGCATTTGGCGATGCCCTAGAATGGACCGGCACTCGTCAGGTGTTTGATGGTGTGGCAACGATTGCAGCCCACGAATGGCAGACCAATGTCTGGGATACCAGGATGGACCAGCAGCGTTTCGGATGCAATACAACCGACCAGTACTATCTCACCTTTGTGGCATGGGGAGATGATTCCGACACATTGAATGTGGACTTTGAAGATCCTTCCAACGATTACAACAGGTACGGCACCTCTACCCACGAACTCTCCACCGGAGAATCGGAATGGAACGTGGTGACCGATGTGGTGCCTACCAAGTATGTATTCGATGTGGTCTTTAACGAAAAGCTTGAGAACACCACCGAGCATTTTAATTTCTTCGCCGGACATCATGAACCCACTTTGTACATCGACAGTGTCATCCTCTACAATGAGAATGACCTGGCCCTGATCACCGATTACAAACCGGTGGAATCGATCGAAGTGAGCGCTGACGGCGATGCGGTGGTACCCGTGGGAGGCACGCTGCAGATGCTGGCGGATGTGCAGCCGGCAGATGCCGACTATACAGATGTTTACTGGAGCGTGGAGCCCGGGACAGGGGATGCCACCATTGATGAGACCGGCCTCCTGACCGGCGATACCATCGGGACCGTGACCGTGGTCGCCAAGGCATCGGACGACAGCGAGAAATACGACATGCTTGAAGTTATCGTGACCTGGCCGGAAGGTATTGAGGAGCAGAGTGTGAAGCCCCTGAATATTTATCCGAATCCTGCTGTGGACCGGCTGACCGTTGAGCTTGCCACGGCGAATGAAGTTGTAAGCATTTACAACAGCGTGGGGCAGAAAATCGAAGAAGTGAACGTCAGCGGTAACAGGCACATTTTTGACATCAGCAGCTACGCGCGGGGCATCTATTTTGTGAAAACCGGCGACACAGTCGCAAAATTCATCAAATAGCGGCTCTACGCAAAACAGATTGATAAAGGAAGAGGGTGTCTCATAGAGACACCCTCTACTTATTTAGGACTAGTCACAAGTCACTAGTCAAGGGATGCTTTCTCGTAACGTGCTAATTTGCTGCGCAAAAGATGCCAGGTTACTTCAAAAGCATCCCTTAGAGATAAAGTGTCAGGATACCCCGGAGGAAACCTACAAATACTTGTTTTACAAGGATTGGCTTCGCCGAGCTCGCAGGCTCGGTTTTTCAGCGACGATGGGGTATGCCTGACCGATTAAAAACGAAATTCCTGAAACACCAATCAGGTGCTCATTTAGTTTTGCCGCAGGAAAAAGATGCCAGGCTGCTTCAAAAGCATCCCTCAGATATGGGAGAAATGGGACTTATGAGACACCCTAAGGGATCGAAGGAATGGACCGAAGATCCATATTTTGCGACTACTGCTGCAGGATGACCTTTCCGGAGTATCCGGCACCATTCAGCGCATCATGAATGATATATACATACAGTCCGCCGGGCAGATCATTGTGGTTGGAATCGGAACCGTCCCAGCGGATCACGTCTGAGCCGGTAAAACTGAATTGGTTTATCAGCTGGCCGTCCGCGCTGTAGAGCCTGAGCACCGCATTCCTGGAAACCTGCTCCGGTCTCCTGAATTCCGTAAAGGTTGAAAACGGATTGGGGGAGGCGATATGAATGTCTTCTGTCAGGACCGGAGGAACAGCCATGGCGGCAGCATTGTAATAAAGCAGTTCAATGCCGTCACCCGATCCCAGGTTCCTGGAGTACTGCCTGTCCGTGGGATTGTTCCAGTGCTCGAATACGCCCAGGCTGCCCATGGGAGTCTCATCACCCTCCGGATCGTACTGGATTGCCGCAGGCCAGTAATCACTGCTGGCGCAC
>DSDZ01000440.1 GCA_011048475.1 Bacteroides sp.
GTGATGACCTGTTAAAAATAAAAAAATATTTCTCTGCATGATTGTGGAATACATCATGATCATACCGGTCGCTTTCGGAGCGGCATTGCTTACCTTTTTTTCTGGCTTCGGGCTGGGCACGATCCTGATGCCGGTGTTCGCCATTTTTTTTCCGGTGGAAATCGCCATTGCCCTGACTGCCATTGTACACCTGCTGAACAATCTTTTCAAGGCAACCCTGATCTGGAAAGAGATCAACTGGAAGGTGGTGCTTTGGTTCGCCCTTCCTGCCGCTGCGGCCGCATTCGGAGGAGCCATGTTGCTGAACCTGCTTGCCGGGGAGACCGGGATCCTTACCTATGAGATCGGCGGCCGCACCATGGAAGTCACCATATTGAAACTCATCATCGCAGTCCTTCTCATAATTTTTGCCGTCATGGAGATCCATAAACGGCTGGAGCAGATCCGGCTCAACAGGAAATTCCTGCCCCTTGGGGGATTGCTGTCAGGGTTTTTCGGAGGACTTTCCGGGCACCAGGGCGCCCTTCGGTCCATGTTCCTGCTGAGGGCCGGACTGGGCAAGGAAGGATTCATAGCCACAGGGATCATGGCAGCCATCGTGATCGATATTTCCCGGCTTTCCGTGTACGGCACCTCGTTCTTTGCAAAGCACTTCAGAACGCTCGGGGAGGATTCCGTGATGCTTCTGGTGGCCGCCTCCCTGGCTGCCTTTGCGGGCTCCTGGTTTGGCAGAAGGGTACTCCGCAAAATCACCTTCCGGGGTGTTCAGCTCACGGTGGGCATCCTGATCCTGGTGCTGGCCCTGCTGATGGCAGCCGGGATCATTTAATATTTATCAGAGCGTGGGCTGTGACTTCAGCCGATCCACCTCTTTTCTTGCGGCCGGGCCAATCTTGAGGGCAAATTTTCGCGGCCAGGGATTCCGGGGCGATCTGTCCATCAGAAGGGCCGGCGGGGGAAGGCATATGAACTGGCTGTTCTTCCAGATGATCTTTTTTTCGACAACTTCTCCGGTCATGTAATCCTTTGCCTCCTCGGGGGAAACCAGGAGCAGGTTTGCTATGACTTCGGCTCCCAGTAAAATGATCACATACGGATTTGCAATTTCGATCTCCTGGCGGATCCACGGAATACTCCGGGTGGCATATTCCATGTATTTTGATTTGTTCTCATATACATCCTTCTTTCCCAGCCTGTGGTATTTTTTTACATGGTCCTCGTCAAATAAGAACACTTTTACCAGGCTGGTAAGCCAGCATTCATCCCTGGTGATCCCGAGGGTTTCCAGGATGATCTCGTCCAGTTCCTGTCCCGAAACCGTGGTCCTTACCCTTGAACCGTCAAAATAAGGCTCCGTGGAGAAAGGAGCATTGCAATCATACAGGGGCACATCGGGGATGTCCTTTACAAAATATAATTTCGCGGAAGGCAGGGCCCCGATGACCATCACCTTGTTCATGGCAGCCGACATGGGAACGACCGTGTCAACCGGATTACCGTACAAATAGGTGATATTCCCGGGAAATTTAATGCTTTCCTTATACTCCTTGTAGCATTTTTTCTGGTATTGATAGATGGTCATTTTTTGAAATTGTGCAGATTAGGCTGACAAATTACAATTTTATTCTTATCAACGGAAATTAGCAGAATGATATCTCTGCTGCAGGTCGTCTGATTCGCAGAAAAGGGAAGGGGATGTCTCAAAAGAGATACCCTTCTCTTATTTACTGAGGGATGTTTTCTCGCAACGTGCTAATTTTGCTGCCGCAAAAAGATGCCAGGTTGCTTCGAAATCATCCCTCAGTTAAGGTAGAAATGGGACTTATGAGACATCCCCTTCCCTTTGATGGCTTACAGGCCAAAGGCATAATAATAGGTGCCCGGATAATCCTCGTACACCCCTTCCAGCATGACCCCGCCTTCCGTTTTTTCTAAATATTTCACAAAATCTTCCACACTGCCGGTGGGCTTTCCGTCCACTTTTGTAATGATAAATCCTTCACGCATATCCGTATGCCGCTTCAGAGTTCCGGCCGACAGGCGCGTCACTTTCAATCCGCCGCTGATCTCAAGTTTGCGGGCGGTCTGCTGATCAATTTCCTCCAGTTCGATCCCCAGGACATCCAGCACTCCGGCAGCTTCTTTTTCCACCAGCCTGGTATCGCCTTCCTGGTTGCGGAGGGTGACGCTGAATTCCATTTCCTTCCCTTTCCGGTCCACCAGCAACTCAACCTTATCTCCCGGCCGGTGCTGTCCGATGACCTCAAGCAGCTGGCTGGAAGTTCTGGTTTCCGTACCATTCACGGACTGGATCACATCCCCGACCTTGATCCCTGCTTCTCCGGCCGCACTGCCTACCGTGATGCTGTCCACGTACACTCCTTCGGTCACATCCAGATCCAGCTCCCTGGCCAGGTTTCCGTCCACACTCCTGATCATCAGACCCAGGTAGCCCCTCTGGACCTTCCCGTATTTGATCAGATCCTCCACCACCTTGCTGACAATGTTGGAGGGAACCGCGAAACCGTAACCGGCATACACCCCGGTCGTGCTGGCAATGGCGGTGTTGATCCCCACCAGTCCCCCCTGCAGGTTGACAAGGGCACCACCGCTGTTCCCGGGATTGATGGCCGCATCGGTCTGGATGAAGGATTCGATGGCGGTCACATCTCTCAGGATGTTAATGTTGCGCGCCTTGGCACTCACGATCCCGGCGGTGACCGTGGAGCTCAGGTTGAACGGATTCCCGACGGCCAGGACCCACTCACCCACTTCCACATTGTCCGAATTTACCAGCGGAAGGGAAGGCAGATCCTTGGCTTTGATCTGCAACAGTGCCAGGTCCGTGGATGGATCCGTCCCGATTACTTTCGCCTTGAATACCCTGTTGTCGGTGAGGGTTACCTCCACGTCATCGGCCTTGTCGATCACATGGTTGTTCGTTACAATGTAACCTTCCGGATTGATGATCACTCCGGAGCCGGAGCCGATCCGCATCCTTGGTTCACCCGAGTAGGGATCCTCAAACCTGAATTCAGGACCGAAAAAACGGCGGAAGAAATCATCGTTGAAATAATCCCTGAACTGGTCCGGGATCTGCTGATCCCTCATGTTTCTCTGGCTCTGCACAATGGTGGACTGGATATTCACCACGGCTGGCATCACCTGCTTTGCTGCTTCGGTAAAATCCAGGGGGATGATCTCTCCCTCATCGTTTACCGTATAGGCTGCACCCACCACCGGGGTTCCTGAGATATGCTCGATCTTGACTGTTTTTCCCCCGTTCCGATCCATGAGCTGGTAAGCTCCGATGGTCAGGGCGCTGCCCAGTATCGCAGCGATCAGAATCATACTGAATTTTTTTACTTGCATTGTTTCGTCCTCCTTGATTTTATTTCCTTCAATGATGGCTCAAACCATATGCCACCACTATTGATAAATTTTCTATCCATCAGCAAAATTAACCGATTATTACAGTCATAGAACGTGAACAGGGTGGTCCCGGGTCTGCTCTTAACATTATTTAATATTTATCACTTCTCGTTACGGTCATTCTGTCAGCCTTCTCGCCTGGGTTCTTATGTCATGATGTCATTCCCTGTGTCCATGCTGTTTTTAATGATTTACCAATGAGGGGATTGCCTTCATCTCTGCCGGGCCGGATTATCGCTGGCGCAGGGTTTGTGATATGGCAACCGCTATTGATTATTGAAATTGAAAGGAGATCAGAACATGGAATTTGAAAAATATACGATCAAATCACAGGAAGCTGTTCAGAAAGCACAACAGCTTGCCGTGGAGAAACAGCACCAGGCCATCGAATGTGCCCACCTCCTGAAGGGGATCATCACGGTGGATGAAAATGTATTGCCTTTCATCCTGAAAAAGCTGTCCATCAATCTTCAGCATGTGGAAGCTGCGCTTGACAGGATGATCGAGGGTTTTCCCAGGGTGAGCGGCGGGGACAAGTACCTGTCGCGTGAAGCCACCGAAGCGCTCAATAAGGCAGAGGCTTCCGTGAAGGAGTTCGGTGACGAGTATGTGGCCCTGGAAAACATCCTCCTGGGGATCCTGCGTTCGGGCAGCCAGGTAAGCAGGATGCTCAAGGATGCCGGAATGAATGAGAAGGATCTGATGGAGGCCATCAGGACCCTGCGGAAGGGAGCCAGGGTGAACAGTCACTCTGCAGAGGAGACCTACAATGCACTGGAAAAATACGCCATTCACCTGAACCAGCGGGCAGAGGCGGGCAAGCTGGATCCCGTGATCGGGAGGGATGAGGAGATACGCCGGGTTTTGCAGATCCTGACGAGGCGGACCAAGAATAACCCCATACTGGTGGGGGAACCGGGCGTCGGGAAAACAGCCATCGCAGAAGGGATCGCCTTCAGGATCGTCAGCGGGGACGTTCCGGATGACCTCCTTTCCAAAGAGATCTATTCACTGGACATGGGGGCGCTGATTGCCGGGGCCAAGTACAAGGGCGAATTCGAGGAGCGCCTGAAAGCCGTGGTCAAGGAAGTGATCGCATCGGAAGGCCGGATCATTCTTTTCATCGATGAGATCCACACCCTGGTGGGAGCCGGCGGCGGGGAAGGCGCCATGGATGCCGCCAATATCCTGAAGCCCGCCCTGTCGAAAGGCGACCTGAGGGCCATCGGGGCCACCACCCTGAATGAGTTCCAGAAATATTTCGAAAAGGACAAGGCGCTGGAGAGGCGTTTCCAGAAAGTATATGTGGATGAACCCGATGAGGAGGATGCCATTTCCATCCTCCGGGGGATCAAGGAGAGGTATGAGAATTACCACAGGATCAGGATCAAGGACGAAGCGATCATCGCGGCCGTCCAGCTATCCCAGCGGTACATTACAGACAGGTTCCTTCCCGACAAGGCCATCGACCTGATCGATGAATCGGCCGCACACCTGCGGCTGGAGATGAATTCCAAGCCCGAGTCCATCGACACCCTGGAAAGGAAGATCCAGCAGCTGGAAATCGAAAGGGAAGCGGTCAAGCGTGAAAAAAATAAAGAAAGGGTAGACCAGCTGTCCAGGCAGATCGCCGATCTGGAGGAGGAGCACAAGCAGCTGATCGCCGCCTGGGAAGATGAAAAATCCATTGTAGAAGATATCCAGAAGATCAAGCAGCGGATCGAAGAGATGCGGTACAAAGCTGAAAAAGCAGAAAGGGAAACCGATCTGGCCACCGTGGCGGAGATCAGGTACGGACATCTGCCGGCGGCCGAGCAGGAGTTGAAAGATACCATCATGAAGCTGCAGGAATATGAAAAGGAAGGGAAGCGCCTGGTGCGGGAGGAGATCACGGCCGAGGACATCGCGGAGGTGGTTTCCCGGTGGACCGGGATCCCTGTGAACCGGATGCTGCAGAGCGACCGGGAAAAACTGTTGCATATTGAAGAGGAACTCCACAAGCGGGTGGTGGGACAGGAAGAGGCGATCTCGGCCGTTTCGGCCGCCATCCGCAGGAGCCGCACCGGGCTTTCGGACGAGCGCCGGCCTGTGGGCTCGTTCCTGTTCCTGGGCACCACGGGTGTGGGGAAAACGGAGCTGGCCAAAGCACTCGCGGAATACCTGTTCAACGATGAAGGGCTGATGACCCGCATCGACATGAGCGAATACCAGGAGCGGCATGCCGTATCCCGGCTGGTGGGTGCTCCCCCCGGATACGTGGGTTACGAGGAGGGAGGCCAGCTGACGGAGGCCGTGAGGAGGAAGCCCTACTCGGTGATCCTGCTGGACGAGATCGAGAAGGCCCATCCGGATACCTTCAACATCCTGCTCCAGGTGCTGGAGGACGGGCGCCTGACGGACAACAAGGGGCGCGTGGCCAATTTTAAGAACACGATCATCATCATGACCTCCAACATCGGCTCAGGGATCATCCATGAGAACTTCGAGAATGTGAAGGAGGAGGAACTGGAAGAGGTGATCGAAAGGACCAGGAACCAGGTATTTGAACTGCTGAAAAAAAGTGTGCGCCCCGAATTCCTGAACCGGATCGACGAGCTGGTGATGTTCCGGCCGCTGACCGTTGATCACATGGAGGGGATCATCCGCATCCAGCTGAGGAATCTGGAAAAAGTGCTGAA
This sequence comes from Bacteroides sp., assembly GCA_011048475.1. Classification (GTDB taxonomy): domain Bacteria; phylum Bacteroidota; class Bacteroidia; order Bacteroidales. Next base: position 6,111 of record DSDZ01000440.1, read on the forward strand.
AAAGCAGGAGATCACCATCGAGGTCACCGACCGGTGCATGGAGTACCTGAAACGTGAAGGATTTGATCTCCAGTTCGGTGCACGGCCCCTGAAAAGGTTGATCCAGAAAAAGATCCTTGACGGATTATCCATGGCCATCCTGGAGGACAGGGTTTCCCCTGGCATGCATGTGAAGATTGATGCGGAAGACCACCAGGTGGTCTTCCGTCCCGTGCCCCGAAAAAATGCTTTTTAATCCTCCACCGGAGATTCATTCATTTTTTCAGCGTACTCCAGTCTTTCATATTTGCAGCAATCGGGAAGCGCATTGTAGACTTTGTCACTTGCCCTGTGCATTTCCGTGTCATGTCCCGTTGCGGCGATGGCCATCTGAACCTTGTGGAGGGTGGTCCTGCCGGGATCAAACATAAGTTTGAGCATCCGGGTTTCCCGGTCCCAATCCGCTTCTTTCACCCCTTCCACGGCTGTGGCGGCATTTTCGATCCTTGTTTCGCACATGCCGCAGTTCCCGGCCACTTTGAATTTTTCTTCTCTTTCTGTCTGCGCCATCACAGTAGTGATGCCAATGGCAAGCAGTAACAGGGTACTCTTCATTTTTGTTTTCATCCTTCCGAATTTTTAATTTGACATATAACCTGATTGATTTTTCTTAGAATTCAAACGTTTCCACAGTCTCCCCGCAATGCAGCATTGCATCGCCGAAGTATGGATTCCTGATCTCTTCGCTGGTGCTCAGCCAGTATGCACCCTTGTTATCCAGCGCCATGGGACAGAACTGGTAATAGACCGTTCCCTCCTGCAAACCGAAGGTTTTAACGGCCTCGTAGAGCGCCTGGTTGAGCTTCGCAAATTCTTTTCTTTGTATTTCAATATCATGCCTGTCGGAGATGTTTTCCAGTGATCCGTTCATTTTTTCCAGCAATTGCATCCATTCAATGTGGGCCCCGGGATTCAACAGGTCCATATCCGCAGCTTTAAGGGCAGCCTGGACATCCTGTCCGAATGCGGCCGCTTTGTGCGGATCTGACCCAACGAACGCATTTTTCATGGAAATGTACGTCTGAAAGATTTCCTGTAATTGCTTTTTGAACGCCTCAACGGCGACTGCGACCTCCCCTCCTTCACGGTTCATCATGCTCGGCTTTCCCGCAAGCTGTGCGGCCGCATCGATCCTGAATGCTCCGTTCACGACGATCTCTTCTCCCTCCTGCAATCCGCTTTCCACCACGTACTGATCTCCCGCAGCCGGGCCGAGCGTGATCTCCCTGTAACGGAATGTGGGACGGTCCCTGCCCGGCACCCTGACATAAACCACCGCCCGTTTCCCGGTCCAGAGAATGGAGGAGGATGGAATAAGGATTTTCTCCGAATTTCCTGCGATTTGTGATTCGGCCTTTCCGCGGACGAACATGTCCGGCTTGAGGATCAGCCGGGGATTATCCTGTTCTACGCGGATCCCGGCAACCCTTGTTTCAGGATGGATGAAAGGATCTATATAGGCAACCCTTCCGGTGAATGTCAGTCCCGGGATGGACTGCACCTGGTAGCTGACCATGTCGCCCTTGCTGATCCAGGGCAGGTTGCTTTCATACGCATCGAACATGATCCAGACACGGGTGAGATCGATCACCTCAAAAAGTGCCGAACCTTCATTCACATAGTCTCCGGGCGACACATGTTTTTTTGTTACCGTGCCTCCGATGGGCGATCGCACGTCGAAATAAAGCTCGGGTTCCCCTTTTTCAATGATGGCGTCTATCTGCGCCCCGGTGAGGTCCCACAGCTCCAGCCTGCTTCTCGCCGCCCTGTATAATCCGGGCTGCTCATCCCTGCCCCTGGCAGCTTCGATCAGTTCCCGCTGGGCGGTGACCAGTTCCGGGGAGTACATTAAGGCCAGTCTTTCGCCCTGCTGAACCTGTTCACCAGTAAAGCTTACATAGAGTTTTTCAATCCTGCCCCCGAACCTGGCGGTGAGCACCGAGATCCTTCTCTCGTCTGCCTTCACCTTTCCCTGCAGGAGAATCTCCCGAACCGGTTTACCGCGTTCAATCCGGAGGGTCTGTACCTCTGCAAGCTTTGCAGCAGATTCGGTCATCCCCAGCTCTTCCGGATCCACATCCGGGGCACCGGTATCCAGATCCGACACCGGGATCAGGTCCATTCCGCATATGGGACACTGACCCGGTTCCTCTCTCCGGATCTGCGGATGCATGGAGCATGTCCAGGTGGTTCCCTCCGGGTGATCATGCGTCCCGGCGACCACCTGTTCCGGGCTCCCGGAAAAACCCTCCGGACGATCCCCGGAATGGTTCCCGTTCGTGGATGGATGAAAGAGTACCCATCCCAGGAAAATGCCCGCTGCAAGAAACAGGGATCCCCAGATGGTTTTCGTCTTTATTTTACTGATATATTTTTTCATCGCGATGAATTATTACCGTGTGACATTGCCGTTCACTGTTAATTCCCTCTCAGGTAGTCCATAAATGAGATGGCAGCCTGCCTGTCCGTCCGCGCCCGTTCAAGTTCCAGGGCATAAAAGAGCAGTTTTCTTTCCATGCGCAGGATCTCCTCGAAACTGTTTCCGTCGGTGGCATAGGCGGTCTCAAGCAGACGGATGGACTTTTGCGCAAGCTGTTCCTGACGCCTGTAAAGGGTCATCCTCCTGGACGCGTCCAGGTATTCATTCCAGGTGTTTTCGAAAAGTGTTTCCAGCCTGTTTTCTTTTTCTGTCTTTTCATTTTCCCTGGCTGTTTCCAGGTAGGCAGCCTCCCTGATCATGGAGCTGTACTTCTCCCTGTAAAGGGGGATGGTGATCCCGATGCGCGGGAACATCAGGGCATCATTGAAGCCTCCCTGATCCGGGCCTTCCCCGATAAAAATGTAATCCACCCCCACGGAAAAGTCAGGCCTGCCCTGTTTCCTGGCAAGATCTTTCCCGGCACCGAGCGCCTCCCTCTGGAAATCAAGAGACAGAAGCTGATGGTTCATGGCCAGGATGGAGTCGCTTATGGCCTGCTTGTCCAGAACAGGGTCTCTGTTCCACAGGGTATCCGGAAAAAGGACCGGTTCCTGTTCCGTATGGAGCAGGTTGAAGAACTCCACCTCCAGTGCGGCTTTCCGGTCCATGAGCAGGGCGAGCCTGTTTTCCAGGTCACCCGTTTCCATGTCAATTCTGTACCGGTCCACCACCGAGCCCATGCCCGCTTCAATTTTCACCAATGCAAGATTGCGGAAGGTATCCAGGATCCGGATATTATCCCGCACGATGGAGATGGCTTTCTCATTGAAATAAAGGCTGTAATAAGTATGTCTCACCTCGTTGAAAAGGGCCGACCTGGCTTCGCGGAAAGCCTCATATTTCGCGCTGGCCTGCCGGGTTGCCATTGTCTCTCTGGCATGAAGGGTCCCGAACCAGGGAAACATCTGGGAGGCCGAGATCCTGAATTCCTGAGGGCCCAGCCTGGTCTCCACCGGCCGGATGAAATAGCCGAAGGCAAGGTTCGGATCGGGGAGCGCACCGGCCTGCGGCACGGTTTCCATGGCTGCCAGGTACTCGTTGAACCTGCCCCTTAATCCCGGGTTGTTTTCGGCTGCAAGCACCAGGTAGCTGTCCAGCGGTTCCTGTGTGCCGGCTGGCACACCCGTGACCAGAAGCAAGGTGATCAGTATAATTTTATGGAAGATCGCGTATTTCATTTCTGCTATTTTCTGTCATATTCTGCGTACCTGTCTTTCCCTCCACATACTGTACAGGATGGGCACCACGAACATGGTCATCACCTGGATCACCATCCCGCCGAACAGCGGGATGGCCATGGGGACCATGATATCGGATCCTTTTCCTGTGGAAGTCAGCACCGGGATCAGCGCAATAATAGTGGTGGCTGCGGTCATCATGGCAGGACGCACCCGTTTGCTGCCGGCATCCACGACCGAATCCCTTACCTCACCGATGGTAACCGGTTTGTCACGGCGAAAGACCTGCATGAGGTATGTACCCATGATCACCCCGTCATCCGTGGCAATCCCGAACAGGGCAATAAAACCCACCCATACCGCCACACTCAGGTTGATGGTCCCCATCTGGAACAGCTCCCGCATATGGATACCTGCCAGGCTGAAATTCATGAACCAGTCCTGGCCATAAAGCCAGAGCATCAGGAACCCCCCGGAAAATGCCACCAGGATCCCGGAAAAAATCATCGACGAGGTAACCACCGACCTGAACTGGAAATAGAGGATCAGGAAGATGATGATCAGGGAAACAGGAATGACGATCATCAGCCTTCTTGCAGCCCTTACCTGGTTTTCATAGTTCCCTGTGAATACATAACTGACACCCGCCGGCAAAACCAGTTCCCCGGAATCGATCCTCCGGTCCAGCACCTCCCTGGCATTCTCCACCACATCCACTTCTGCATAACCGGGCTTTTTGTCAAATATGACATACCCCACCAGGAATGTATTCTCACTTTTGATCATCTGGGGACCACGCACATAGTTGATTTCCGCCAGTTCTCCGAGAGGGACCTGGTTTCCCGATGCGGCCGGGATCAGCACCCCCTTCAGGGCCTCCGGACTGTCCCTGTATTCCCGGGCATACCGGGCCCTGACCTGGTAACGTTCCCTTCCTTCCACCGTGGTTGTCAGCGCCATTCCGCCGATGGCCGTACCGATGTACATCTGCATGTCAGCAATGGTGAGTCCGTACCTGGCAATGGCCTTCCTGTCGATACCGATTTCCAGGTAAGGCTTTCCGACCACCCTGTCGGCGAACACCGACGCGGGCTCAATCCCCGGCACTTCTCTGAGTTGTCCTTCAAGCTCGAATCCGGTTTTTTCAATGGATTCCAGGTCAGGCCCGAACACCTTGATCCCCATGGGTGCCCGCATGCCGGTCTGAAGCATGACCAGACGGGTCTGGATAGGCTGCAGTTTCGGCGCCGATGTCAGGCCGGGGATGGCCGACGCGGCTACGATCTCTTCCCAGATATCATCCGGGGAACGAATATGATCCCGCCACTGCCGGAAATATTTGCCCCGTTTGTCCGGTACCAGCTCCTCCTTCCGTACAAGGTGCGGGGTATTCCGGCCGGGATCGTACAGGGTGCTGTCAGCCAGCACGAACGCACCGTCCCGGTTGACCCTGAAGCGGACACGCCGTCCGTTTTCGTCCAGGATATATTCCGGTTTGTAATTGATCACATTTTCGAACATGGAAGTGGGAGCAGGATCCAGTGCCGAGTTCACCCGGCCCCATTTCCCCACCACATGCTCCACCTCGGGGATGGCATTCACCTTTCTGTCCAGCAAGGCGATCACCTCCAGGTTCTCCTCGATGCCAGAGTGCGGCATGGTGGTGGGCATCAGCAGGAAGGATCCCTCATCCAGGGCGGGCATGAATTCCTTTCCGATGCCCGGGAAGGTATTTTGAACCGCCTGCCAGGCTTTGGTCCGCTTCACCCCGTCAGGGATAAACCCGAACACCCTGTCTGATCCCTGCCAGATGAGGATCCCGAGTAATACGATGAGGATGGGGATGGCCAGGAACTTCCATTTGTTGGCCAGGCTCCACCTCAGGATGGGCCTGTAATACCTGACGATTGTCATCAGGATCCCCAGCACCAGTGCCACCAGCACCACTGCGAAAAGGATGTTCACAAAAAGGCTGTTCCCGGCACCCAGGGGCATCCATTCTACTGCCAGAAAATACAGGACAAGGATCACTATTAGGGCGATGTTGATATAATTTACGAATTGCCGCTTCCCTTCAGGCCACCTGTGCTCCAGCAGACCGTTCACCCCGAAGCCGATCAGTACCAGGGCAAGCCATGCCTTGTAAAAGATGATCAATCCCAGAGCTGCCGCGATCAGACCGGTGTGAATGATCCTGCGGACCCTCTTCCTGTCAATGCGGATGGAAAATACCATATGGGCCAGGGCCGGGATGAAGATCAGCCCGATGATCAGCGCTGAGATCATGGCGAATGTTTTTGTGAATGCCAGTGGCCTGAACAATTTTCCTTCTGCGGCCTGCATGGCAAAGACCGGCAGGAAACTCACCACCGTGGTGAACAGTGCCGTGATAACGGCCGAAGCCACCTCGGTAGTGGCATCATAGACCACCCCGAGCAGTTTCCTGCCACGGGCTCCCTCGTTTTGTGGCAATTCCAGGTGCCTGACGATGTTTTCCGTAAAAACCACCCCCACATCCACCATTACCCCGATGGCAATGGCGATCCCGGAGAGGGCCACAATGTTTGCATCCACCCCGAACTGCCGCATGGTGATGAAGGTCATCAGCACACCCAGGGGAAGGAGGCCTGAAATAAGCAGCGAGGCCCGCAGGTTGAACACCAGCAAGATCACCACCAGGATGCTGATGATGATCTCCTCGGTCAGGGCTGATTCCAGGGTTCCCAGCGTTTCTTTGATCAGACCGGTACGGTCATAAAAAGGAACGATGGTCACTTTGGATTCGGTACCGCCGGAAGAGGCAACGCCTCGATCCGCTTTTCAATTCCCCCGAAGTCGATCCGGAACGGGGCGTCCGCCCCGGGTGATTTCTGTTGTGACCCTGCCTCTGTCTCATTTTTCAGGGGGACGATCGAAGGGCCGTCCTTTTTCAGGGTCAGGGCGCAGATCCGCGCCACATCCTTGTATACCATCTCCCATTCCATGTCGCAGAACGTGGGAACAAAGCTTCTGTTGGAGACAAAGAGCAGGTGTTCCCCGTCCCTGGTGAACACGGGATTGAAATCGTAATACAAGCCGTCGCTGACCGGGTAAACCCGTCCTTGTTCAAGCGAATAGATGTACAGCTGCCAGACCAGGTCCCGGTTCATTTTGGAGTAGGCCAGGTATTTGCTGTCGGGCGACCAGGCATAGTCCCAGATCCCCTTGTGATGCAGGGATTCGTCCACATGCTCATATTCCGCCCTGTCCACCTCTGTGATCTTCCTGCTCTCCACATCCAGAACATAACAACGGAGCGCCTGGTCCGCATAGGCGATTTTCTTGTCGTCGGGCGACCACCGCAGGGTATGCCTGTAGCCATTCTGGTGGGTGGTCATTTTCACCGCTTCGCCGGTCCCGTCCGCATTCCGGATATAGATCTCATATTCTCCGGTGCGGTCCGACAGCCAGGCAATTTTTTTCCCGTCGTGCGACCAAACCGCATCCTTCTCCCTGGCCCCGCAGTGGTTGGTGATGTTCTCCGTGACCCCGGCGGTTTTCGGAACGGTGAACACTTCGCCCCTGGCTACCACCAGTGCCCGGATGCCCGAGGGGGAAAGGTCAAAGTCCTGGATATTTTCAGCCAGATCCTCCATGTAGGGCCTGGTCTCCGGTGCATCAGGATGTATTTGGATATCCATTTTCCTGCTTTGCCCCGACGTGAGATCCAGCAACCATATTTCCCCGCCCGTTTCATATACGATCCGGTCCCCGCGTGCCGATGCCCTGAGCACATCATAGTCGTCGTGGTCGGTTAACTGTCTGATCGTTTTCCGCTTGGTGTCCCACGAATAAATATTCAGCGTTCCGTCGCGGTCCGAAACAAAGTACACCATCTCTCCCGCCCACATTGGCATCCGGTCGGTGCCGCCGAAATTGGAAATGTTTTCTTCTGTGTTGGTTTCAAAATCATAGAGGTATATTTCCTGTGCCCTTCCGCCTTGGTACCTTTTCCAGGTCCGGTTTTCACGGGCTGTTTTGTTATAGGCGATCATGCTGCCGTCGGGTGAGTAACTGCCCCTGGTGGCATCGTACAGGATCAGCTCCTCCAGGCCGGTCCCGTCGGGAGAGATCAGGTAAAGCTTTGTGTAGCGGCTGGTGCTGTTCCTCCCTGAGTTGAATATGATCTTGTTTTTAACCGGGTGCCAGCCCACCACCTCATCGGCACCCGGATGATAGGTGATCCGGGTGATGTCGCCACCTTTACTGTTCATCACATACACATCCGTATTGCCGTCGTATTCGCCTGTGAAAGCGATCATGCTGCCATCGGGGGAAAACTTCGGGTAACGCTCCGCACCATCGTGGATGGTCAGGCGCACCGCATCACCCCCTTCCAGGGGTGCGGTCCAGAGATCCTCACCGGATGTAAACACCACCGAATGATCGGATATATCGGGGAAACGCATGATCTGCTGTGCATTCAGATTGAACAGGGCCGCCAGTGAAAGAGCGAGGGCGACAGAAAAGATCCAGGAAAAAGTTTTCATTTCGAATGATTTTGAATTGCTTGGTAATATGGTGTAAGTTAAAGAAAATGTATATTGGACGAAACAATCCTGAAGCTGAAAACGGGAGTAAACAAAATTCTTCCGGAACTGTTTCACAATTTACGGAGGTGGATGGAACGGATCAATCACCAAACAGAAAAAAGATGAAACGAAGAAAATTCCTGACATATGGCCTGGCGGGGTCGGCCCTCCTGTCGGCATTTCCCTACCACCTGCTGGCCGGATCCAGAAAAGTGTATCCCCACGACCGGGTAAAACTGGGGAATACCGGGATCGAAATGTCCAGGA
>DSDZ01000444.1 GCA_011048475.1 Bacteroides sp.
GGACAAAGGATATGATACCATCCGGGAAAAGCTGAAGAGCAGCCGGCTGAACATCATCCTGAAACTGATCCTCAGTTTCCTGGTGGCCCTCGCCGGGATCATCATCGGCCTTGCTTTCATGGTGTTCCTGCTGAGTCTCCAGCTGATGATCAGCCGCTCGGCCCGGAAGATCCGGAGGCTTCATCTTCTGGGATTCCACTACCATGAGATCAGCAGGCCCTATATCTATCTTCTGCTGATCCTGATGGCGGGTGTGACCGCGCTTTCCCTGCTCGCCACCGGCATCCTAACCAGGCATTTTTCAGGCATGGCCGGGGAATGGAACCTGGAACTCTCCTCCAGGCTTCACGGGATTGTGTTCGGCACCTCGCTCGGACTGATCACCCTGATATTTATTGCCAATACGGCAGCCATTCTGCTTAGCACCAGGAAAATGTGCAAATAGCAGGATAATTTCAGGGATTGTTTTTTTAATTGAAATTAATCACTATTTTTGCATCCCCAAATGAATCATATTTAGACGATGGCGCATCATTTATCGGCAAAAAAACGAATCAGGCAGAACGAATCCAGGCGGCTGAGGAACAAGTATGCCGCAAGGACCACGAGGAATGCCGTGAAAAAACTCCGTCACACCACGGACAAGGCGGTTGCCATGGAAGAGTACCCGAAGGTGGTCTCCATGCTGGACAAACTGGCAAAGAACAATGTGATCCACCATAAAAAAGCCGCCAACCTGAAATCAAAGCTGGCGAATCACCTGAACAACCTGTAAGGACCAGACCTCCTGAAAACATAATTATTCCCAATGGCCGCCTCTTCTGAGACGGCCTTTTTCATTTCCCCTGATAGCCGGATTTCTTACCCTCCGCCGGCAGAATTTCCCTCCAATGGCACTTTCCCTGAGATCCCGCTGAAATTCTGCTTCACTGCCGGCGATGCTGGCTGTGCCCGGCACATTAATCCCAAAAAGAGCATGAACAGTTACAGACCAGGGGCCATGAAGACCTGGGCGGTGGAGGAACGGCCGCGGGAAAAAGTAATGGCCAACGGGATCCAGTTCCTGTCCGACTCGGAACTGCTGGCCATTCTCCTGGGATCGGGGATCCGGAACATGACCGCGGTGGAGCTTGCCAGGCACCTGCTGCGGAGCGCAGGCAACAACCTTCACGAGCTGGGCAGGCAGTCCCTGTCCGACCTGTTAAAGATCAGGGGAGTGGGACCTGCAAAGGCCATCACCATCCTGGCCGCCATGGAGCTGGGACGCAGGAGGGCGGGCATGCAGCAGGTGGAAAGGATCACCGTGAAATCCAGCCGGACCGTATATGACCTCTTCCATCCCCTGCTGGGAGACCTGGATCATGAGGAGTTCTGGCTGCTCATGCTGAACAGGGCAAACAGGGTCCTGGGCAGGTACAAGGTGAGCCAGGGGGGACTGGCAGGGACGGTGATCGATACCAGGATCATCCTGAAGAAGGCCCTGGATCACCTGGCTTCCTCGATCATCGTCTGCCACAACCACCCCTCGGGGAACAAGCAGCCCAGCGATGCCGATGCTCAAATCACGGAAAAGTTGAAAAAAGCTGCAGATATGATCGAAATAAAACTGCTGGACCATGTAATTATTGCAGATAAATCTTACTTTAGTTTCGCTGATGAAGGACTGATTTTATAAGTGGTACAGATTATCTTAACCGTCATCCTCAGTTCCGTCAAGTTTGCGATGACATTCCCGCTGGTGATCCTGGAATTCCAGTTCGGATTTTTCAAAACCGTTTTCTGGACCAATGTGGGAGGAATCGCCGGGATCTACTTTTTTGCCTACCTGTCCCAGATGCTGATCAACTGGTGGAACAGGACCTTCAGGCCAAAGAAAAAGGGAAAGGCCGGCAAATCCCGCGAACCCAAAAAAGTGTTCACCAGAAAGAACCGGAGGATCGTTCGCATCAAGCAGCGGTACGGACTCATCGGCATTGCCGCCAGTACACCCTTCCTGCTCTCCATCCCGGTGGGGACATTCCTGGTGGTGCGGTACTACCGCAACGTGAAGACCAGGTTCATCTACCTGATTGCTTCCAATGTGGTGTGGTCGGTGATCTATACCGGCTTTTACATGTTCTGGGATGACCTGGTGCTGAAACGGATCTGACCGCTCAGGGCAGCGGCCGGACCACACCCGGGTCCGTGCACTGTTTCAGCATCTCCCTGATGGTGATATTTTTCACGGGATGCACCACCTCCGGCGCAATCTCGGCAAGGGGCAGCAGCACGAACTTCCTGTCCTCCATCCGGGGGTGGGGCAGCTTCAGGTGCTGATTCTCCAGGACCAGGTCTCCGAAAAGCAGGAGATCAAGGTCAATGTGCCTGTCGGCGTAATTCCTTCCGGGGGAGGAGGGGGTCATGTCCTCCCATGTGGCTGGTTCCATAACCGGACCGGCGTCAGATTCCGTCTCCGTGGTGACGGACAGGGTCATCTCGCTCCTGCCGGACCTGCCCAGGAACTGCTCGATGGAAAACAATGCACGCACCACCTGGAAAGGATCCTGACAGGTATCCACCGCCAGGCAGGCGTTGATGAATGTATGCCCGCTGGCATAACCCCAGGGCTCAGACTCGTAAAAACGGGACCGCTCCCTGATGCGTCCCACCCGCAGTCCGATCAGTTTTTCCGCATGCTGCAGGCAGCTCATCCGGTCGCCCAGGTTGCTCCCCAGGCCCAGATAAATTCTTGTTGGCCTCAGTGTTTTCATCCGCTCAATTCTTCAGGCGAAGATATCCATTATCAGATGCATTTTTAGTAAATTGCGCACTTTCTTTCCAACGAGGGAAGAATCGGCATTCCCCGCAGGAAACTGCGCGGATGCATTCATTCTTAAATTAACGCATACATCCATGAAACATTTTCTTTCAAGCCTGCTGGCAACCATTGTTGGGATCCTGATCATGACCGTTGTGGTGATCCTGATCTTCGCAGGGATCGTGGCAGCCTCCACATCAAAGGAAGTCACCACCGTCAGGGAGAATACCCTCCTGGTGGCCAAATTCAACACCCCCGTGCCGGACCGCTCGGATAATAATCCGTTTGCACAGTTCATCTCCCTGACCCCCGGCCTGGGTGAACTCATGGGACTTGACCAGATCCTGAACACGCTGGATAAAGCCGGAAAAGATGAGCATATCAAAGGGATATTCCTGAATCTGAGCAGTGTACCCTCTGGTATCGTGATCATCGAAGAGATCCGGAATGCACTGCTTGACTTCAGGGAGAGCGGAAAATTCATCTATGCCTATGGCGATATGTTCACCCAGGGTAGTTACTATCTGGCCACGGCGGCCGACTCGATCTTCATGACTCCCGAGGGATTGTTCCTGTTCAACGGATTGTCGGCCGAGGCCACCTTTTACAAAAAGGCCATGGATCGCCTGGGCATCGAAATGCAGGTGATCAGGCACGGATCCTTCAAAAGTGCCAACGAACCCTTTACCAGGGAGAACCTGAGTGATGAAAACCGCGAGCAGATTGAAGCCTATATGGGAGCTATCTGGGAGAAAATGGTCTCCGGGATCTCGGAAAGAAGGAACATCTCCGCCGGCAAACTGAACCAGTATGCGGATGATCTGATCAGCCTGGAAAACGGCAAACTGGTGGAATACGGGCTGATCGACGGATTGATCTATTATGATGAGATGCTCAGCCTGATGAAAGAAAAGATGGGGCTGGCAGAGGAAAAAGACATTGAATCGGTCAGCATTGGGCGCTACAAGGATGTCCCCCTGAAAAAGGAGAAAAAAGAATTCACCAGGGATAAGATCGCGGTGATCTATGCCATGGGAACCGTGGTTTCCGGGGACATGGGTGAAGGGTTCATCGGATCGGACCGGATCGCGAAGGCCATTCGCAAAGCCAGGAAGGACAAATCGGTCAAGGCGATCGTGTTCCGCGTAAATTCGGGAGGGGGCAGCATGACTGCATCGGACGTGATCTACAGGGAGGCAAAACTGGCCGCCGAAGAAAAGGTTTTCGTGGCCTCCATGGGTGATGTGGCCGCATCGGGAGGATATTACATCGTGGCCCCGGCCGATACCATCCTGGCAAGTCCCGGCACCATCACCGGATCCATCGGGGTGTTTGCCAGTGTGCCCAATTTCCAGGAACTTATGAACGACAAGATCGGCATTACCACGGATGTGGTGAAGACCAACCGTCACGCGGACATAATCTCCGTTTTCAATCCCCTTGACGCGGAGGAAAAGGCGATCCTGCAAAAAAATGTGGATGATGCCTATGAGACATTCCTCAGAGTGGTTTCCGAGGGAAGGAACCTATCGAGGGATCAGGTGGATGCCATCGCAGGAGGAAGGGTCTGGTCTGGGAAGGATGCCATTAACATCGGACTGATCGATCTGTTCGGGGGACTGGAAAGATCCATCGAGGTGGCCGCCGGAATGGCCGGTCTGGATACATACAGGATCCAGTCGCTGCCCCTGCTTGAAGATCCCATTACACTGATCATGAAGCAACTGACCGGGGATGCCAGGATGCGGATGATCCGCAATGAGCTGGGCGACGGATACAGGTATTATCAGCAGCTGAAGGATGCGGGCAGGATGCAGGGCATCCAGGCACTGATGCCCTTCTCACTGGAGATCCGGTAATAAGATGAAGCGAAATAAGAGGCTGAGCTGGCGGATCGTCCTGGTCCCCCTCTCCTGGATTTACGGCCTGGCGGTCTGGATCAGGAACGGCCTCTATTTTACCGGCCTGCTCCGGCGCACCGAATTCAGCATTCCCTTGATCTCTGTGGGAAACATTACCGTGGGTGGAACGGGAAAGACCCCCCACGTGGAATACCTGGTGGAGCTGCTGAAGGACCAGTACCGGGTGGCCACCCTCAGCCGGGGATACAAAAGGAAAACCAGGGGGTTCCGGATGGCTTCGGCGGATTCCACGGCGGATGAGATCGGAGACGAACCGATGCAGATGAAGCAAAGATTTCCCGGGATCACGGTGGCGGTGGACCGCAGGCGGGTGCACGGGGTGAAAAAACTGATGGAATCGGACCCTGCGCTGGATGTGATCCTGCTGGACGATGCCTACCAGCACCTGGCCATTCTTCCCGGGCTTTCCATCCTGCTGATCGACCATTCCCGTCCCCTGCACGGCGACCGCCTGCTTCCCGCCGGGATGCTGCGGGAACCGGCAGGGAACCGGGACCGGGCGCGCATCATCCTGGTGACCCGGTCGCCCGAAAGAATGAAACCCATCGAGCGAAGGGAGTACCTGAAAAAAATGGACCTTCCCCTGTCGCAGCACCTTTTTTTCACCACCGTCCGCTACGGCGAGCTGTACCCGGTCTATCCGGATGTGCCGCGAAGGGATAAAAGCTGGTACAGGGAACGGAAATCAGCCGTGCTGCTGGTCACCGGCATCGCCCATCCAAGGCCCGTCAGGAACTATGCCCGGGGTATCACCACCCAGATGAAGGAGGTCTGTTACCCCGACCATTACCGGTATACCGCGAAGGACCTGGACAAAATCAGCGCCCTCTACAGGGAACTGCATAAAGAGCGGGAGCAGGTGCTGGTCCTCACCACGGAAAAGGATGCTATGCGGCTTCGCGCACTGGATGCGGACGAAGGGCTCCGGCAGGACATGCATGCTGTGCGCATCCATGTTGATTTCCTCAACGAGGACCGAACGAATTTTGATCAAATCATCACCAGTTATGTTAGCAGCAATAAACGAAGCAGCATCCTTTATCAGAAAAAGGATCAAACAGGAGCCTGAGACGGCGATCATCCTGGGAACCGGTCTGGGGTCCATCGTGGACCGGATCCAGGTGGAAGAAGTGATCGATTACGATGAGATCCCGCATTTCGGGGTTTCATCGGTGAAAAGCCATGCGGGTAAACTCATTTCCGGAAAACTGGGGGACACCTGTGTGCTGGTCATGCAGGGACGGTTCCATTTCTATGAAGGGTACACCCCGCAGCAGATCACCTTCCCGGTCAGGGTTATGAAATTCCTGGGAGTCAAAATCCTGGTGGTGTCCAATGCTTCCGGGGGTCTGAATCCGACCTTCGAGGTGGGGGACATCATGCTGATCAACGACCACATCAACCTCATGCCCAATCCGCTGGTCGGCAAGCATTACCCGGAATTCGGGGACCTGTTTCCCGACATGAGCCAGACCTATGACCGGGAGCTGCTCCAGAAAGCGAAAGCCACCGCTGCAGAGCTGGGCATCCCCCTGCGGGAAGGTTGTTATGTGGCCGTCACCGGTCCCACCCTGGAAACCCCCAAAGAGTACCAGTATCTGCGGATCATCGGTGGAGATGCGGTGGGCATGTCCACCGTACCCGAAGCGATCGTGGCGCACCAGATGGGGATCCGCATCCTGGCCTTCTCGGTTATCACCGACCTGGGTGTGCCGGGAAGGATCATGAAGACCAGTCTCCAGGATGTGATCGATGCCGCCGGGAAGGCCGCACCGCTGCTGACCAGCCTCATCGACAAACTGGTCGCCCGCTGATGGCAAAAGAGCGGGACGGGTTCCAGAAGGGAAAGATGCTGATCATGGGCGGTGCACATTTCGTGCACGATGTCTATACCTCTTTCCTGGCCCCCGCGCTTCCCCTGATCATTGAAAAACTGGGGATCAGCTACGGGATGACGGGACTGCTGGCCGTGATCCAGCGGATCCCGTCCCTGTTCAACCCGCTGATCGGGATCATCGCCGAACGTCCCGTGATGCGGCACATGGTCATCTTCTCCCCGGCCCTCACTGCCCTGTTCATGAGCCTGATCGGCCTGGCACCCGGGTACATTTTCCTGTCGGTCCTGCTCTTTTTTTCGGGGATCAGTTCCACCTTCTGGCACATCCCCACCCCTGTGATGGTCCGAACATTCGCGGGTACGAGGGTCGGGAAGGGAATGAGCTACTACATGGTGGGCGGTGAGCTGGCAAGGACGGCAGGACCGATGGTCATTTTGGGGGTGATCAGCTGGTGGGGACTGGAAGGGACGTGGAAAATGATGCCCTTCGGATTCGTCGCCTCCCTGATCCTCTACCTCAATTTCAGGAATGCCAACTTCGAACACATTTCTTCTCCCCGCCGGCACCTGGAGGGGAGCTACTGGAAGATCTTCCTCAGGTTTTCGGCGGCGTTCATGCTGACCGGGGGATTCACATTTTTCCAGGCCGGCATGAAATCCGCCCTCACCTATTACCTGCCCACCTTCCTCACCTCCTCCGGCAGCAGTCTGCACGTGGCCGAGCTGGCCCTTACGGTGATCCAGCTGTCGGGTGCCGCAGGGGCGCTGTTTGCCGGGACCATCAGCGACCACCTCGGCCGGAACCGGACGCTCCTGGTCATCAGCCTGGTCACTCCCCTGCTCACCCTGCTGTTCCTGAGCGTGAAGGGACTCTGGATCTTCCCCGTGCTCCTGCCCCTGGGTTTCTTCCTGTTCGCACCCACCTCCGTGCTGCTTGCGACCGTGCAGGAACTGCGGACGGAAAAGAAAGCCTTTGTGAATTCCATTTACATGACCCTCAACTTTTTCATCAGCGTAATGGTCTATCCCGTAGTGGGCACGATCATCGACCACGCCGGGTTCATTCCCACCTTCAGGGCGATCACCCTGGTAGGTTTCGGCGCGATTGCGGTCGTCCTGCTCACCTGGGGGAAGGTGGACAGGCTTACCGGTAAATGATCCCCGCGGCAGCCTTATCCCGGAACCGGTTCCCGGTAGCCGGATGGTAGCCGCTCAGGTGGACGACGCAGATGCCTTCCGGGGTCATTCGCCCGTCATCTCCCCTCCCGTCCCAGGTATAGACCGAAGAGGGACCAGCCACATGGTTGTTGGCCAGCTGCCTCACCAGGTTCCCCCTCAGGTCAGTCACCCACAGGCGGATCACCCAGCCCGTTCCTTCCAGTCCGGGCGAGATCTGCAGGAAATCTTCGTAGTCGTCATGATCCGGACTGAATACCGGCGGGTCCACCCGGAGCCCCTCCCCGCCACCGGTCTCCCTGAGCGACTGGGAATTCTTTCTCCCGGGTGTGGCGTATCCTTCGGCGGAGGCTGCCGAATGCCAGTTGCCCGGATCGGTTCCCGGTCGCTCGTGGGAAATCCTTTCCAGGCTAACACCCCGGGTGTCGTCCATGACGGGCATGTGCATCTCATCCCGGTACTGCACCATTTCGATCACATTCCCGGAACGGTCGGCCAGGAAGATGGTGCCCCCGCTGTTGGTCAGGGAAGGCATTTCCTTCATTTCTATCCACTGGCCCGTATGATCCAGGGCGTAATGCCGCCTGAGACTTTCCGGATGGCGGGTCAGTACCACATATTCCCCGGGTGACAGGATCCGCGATCCCCCGCAAAGGGGCACCAGACGGCTCATGGTCCTCTCCCCCGCGGCCATATCCAGCCGGAGATCCCCCAGCTCGTGGAAGCGGTTGCCCGGATGATGCAGTTCGATGTATTCGGGACAACCTTCTGCCGGATCGTACATGATCTCGTTGATCTGGACAGAGGAGAACTGCGGACCGGATGTCTTTCCCACCGGGATCTCCATTTCAGGGGAGAGGTTTCCGGAGCAGTCGGATACCGGCGGGATCCACAGGATTGCGCCTGTCTCCCCCGGAAGATCCCGGGGGAAATAGAGGATCATGTGGTCGAAAAAGGGGCTTCCCGCAGAGACACTGTCGCAACGAACCCCGGGAGGCAGCATGTACGCCCTGCGCATCCGCTCCGGATCGAACCGGATCAGCTCCGAGAAATGCAGCGACACGGCCCCCGTTCGGGGATGGCCCTGGTACAGGTACCGGGGCGGTTCCCTGTCCTCCTCCGGGGTAAAGACGCTGTTCCGCTCCCCCGGGGTGCCCCCCCGTTCATCTTCGGAATATACCCAGAGCCGGGAGGTGTTGCAGGGCCGTCCGGGATCGGCCGATTCGAGCGACCAGCCTCCCTCCTGCTTCCACTGCTCGCCGGTGCCGGGGTCGGCATAACGCACCACGTGGATAAGGGTGCCCCGGTTGTCGTACAGGGCCACCTCCGCCCCCTGGTTGGGCAGGGAGCCGGAGGGGGCAAAGAGGGGAACCACCCGGTCCGCCGGCAGCTCCCCGGTGGCGGGATCACCCGGCCCCCCGGTCGCGGGACCGGTCAGCTCCACGATGCCGGGACCGCCCAGCACACCGTATTCACCCGGGCCAAGCTTCAGGCTGCCTATTTCGAACCCCCTTCGGTTGACTTCCAGCCGCCACCCCTCTAGATCCAGCGGGAAACGGGAGCCGTTAAAGATTTCGATGTATTCGCAGGCGGGCAGCAATACCTCCGGCTCGGGATCGCACATGATCTCGTTGATCACCACATCTCCCCACACGGCATCCCGGGAGGTGACTTCCCGTCTTCCGGGCGGCAACTGCTGCCAGTCGAAAACCGGACCGGTTTCGAAATCAAACAGGTATTGCGCAGATAAAACTGACGGGGCAAGGAAAAAAAAGAGTAGAAGATTTTTCACTTTTAGAAAATAATGATGATGTTTGCATCCTGACGGTCGAAAAATTAAGCCCATGAAAGTAGCAGTTGTCGGAGCAGCAGGAGCGGTGGGACAGGAGTTCCTCCGGGTACTCCGGGAGAGAGCGTTCCCCGTGGACGAGTTGCTTCTTTTCGGTTCTTCCCGGAGTGCAGGAAGCAGGTATGCCTTCAAAGGCGAACAACTTACGGTGAAGGAGCTGAAGGACAATGATGATTTCAAAGGTGTGCACATTGCGCTTGTATCGGCGGGAGGAAGCACCTCCAGGCAGTTTGCATCCACGGTCACCCGGCACGGTGCCGTTATGATCGACAACTCCAGCGCCTTCCGCATGGAAGCGGATGTCCCCCTGGTCATCCCCGAGGTGAACCCGGGCGACCTCCACTCCATCCCCCGGAACCTGGTGGCCAATCCCAACTGCAGCACCATCCAGATGGTGCTGTGCCTGAAGCCCATCCACGACCTCTCACCCATCCGCCGCGTGCATGCCGCCACCTATCAGGCTGCCAGCGGGGCAGGAACCTCCGCCATGACCGAACTGCAAAAGCAGATCGGGCAGATCGCAGCGGGAGAGCCGGTGACGGTGGAGCATTTCCCGTATCAGATCGCCATGAACCTCATCCCACACATTGATGTGTTCACTTCCAACGGATACACCAAAGAGGAGATGAAAATGCACCACGAAACGCGAAAAATCATGCATGCGGACATCCAGGTGAGTGCCACCTGCGTGCGCGTGCCCGTGCTCAGGAACCACTCGGAAGCCATCTGGGTCGAAACCGAAGATGAGCTGGAGCTGAGCCAGGTGAGAAAGGCGTTGTCGGATGCCCCCGGGGTCACCGTCACGGACGACCCGGAAAACCTGGTCTATCCCATGCCGCTGGGCTCGGAGAGCAAGGATGACGTGTTCGTGGGCCGGCTGCGGAAGGACATCACCTGCAGGGGGGGGATCGCATTCTGGTGCGTGGGGGACCAGATCAGAAAAGGCGCCGCGCTGAACGCAGTCCAGATCGCCGAATACCTGGTCGGGAAAGGCCTGGTCTGAGATCCCTGCGGCTGGTCAGTACAATAGATCGTCATAGGGATACCGGGTCACATGGATCTCCCTGATTTTCTGATACATCTGGTCTTTCAACGCATCAATGTTCGTCTTGTGCAGCGCTGAAATATAAACGGCATCCTTGTTCCTGGATGCCCACATCCGCTTCACCTCGTCCAGGCTCAGGTTTTCACGGCCGGCAGGGGTCAAATCATCCTCATCCTTCCTGACATAGGTGTATGCATCCGTCTTGTTGAACACCATCAGCAGGGGTGTTTCCTCCGTCCCCAGCTCCCTGAGGGTTTCCTCCACCACAGAGATCTGTTCTTCGTGATTGGGATGGGAGATATCCACCACGTGCAGCAGGAGATCCGCTTCCCGCACTTCATCAAGAGTGGATTTGAACGACTCCACCAGGAAAGTGGGCAGCTTCCGGATAAAACCCACGGTGTCGGACAGAAGGAAGGGCAGGTTCTCGATCACCACCTTCCTCACGGTGGTATCCAGTGTGGCGAAAAGCTTGTCCTCTGCAAAGACACTGGATTTGCTGAGCAAATTCATCAGGGTGGACTTTCCCGCATTCGTATATCCCACCAGGGCCACCCTTACCAGTTTCCCCCTGTGCTTTCGCTGCACCGTCTTCTGCCTGTCGATCTTCTTCAGCTGCTCTTTCAGACGGGCGATCTTATCCCGGATGATGCGCCGGTCTGTCTCGATCTCCGTTTCTCCCGGACCCCTTAGTCCGATCCCGCCCCGCTGCCGTTCCAGGTGGGTCCACATCCGTGTAAGCCTGGGAAGGAGATACTGATACTGGGCCAGCTCCACCTGGGCCTTCGCATGGGCGGTTTTCGCCCTCCGGGCGAAGATATCCAGGATCAGGTTGGTCCTGTCCAGGATCCTGCAATCCAGTTCCCGTTCGATGTTGCGCAGT
This sequence comes from Bacteroides sp., assembly GCA_011048475.1. Classification (GTDB taxonomy): domain Bacteria; phylum Bacteroidota; class Bacteroidia; order Bacteroidales. The sequence continues at coordinate 11,510 of DSDZ01000444.1, forward strand.
TGTGAAGGCGTGAGCTCATCATCGAAAATGACCAGGTCGATCTCCTCCTCCTCAACCAGTGCTTTCACCTCTGCCAGCTTTCCCGAACCGATAAAGGTTTTCGGATCGGGGGTGTCGAGCTTCTGGGTGAACACGGCGCCGGGCTCGCCCCCGGCCGTTTCGGTGAGGAATGCCAGTTCTTCCAGATATTCGGCAACCTCCTCCTCCGTCTGGTCCCGGTTGATGATCCCCACCAGCACTACCTTTTCCGGTTTGGGCCTGTGGTCGTATGTGGTACCTGTTCCCATCTTTCAGGCTGCAAAAATAACAAAAAAACCGGCGGGACAGAGCGTCCGGCCGGTGGTTCACAGTTCAGTCACAAATGCTTCAGATCACTGGATGTACTGACGGTTGGCATAGACCGCATTCCGGATGGCCGGTTTGATGGTCTCGGTACAGGTCATGACCATTTCCACATCGGACGGGAAGGGGACCTTCTGCTGCTGTGTCTTCTTCAGGGCTTCCTCTGTCAGCGCGGCCGGATCGCCGATCGCCCTTGCAGAAGAATGCTCGAACACATTGGATGCACCGAAAGGCTCCTTCTTGATCAGCCTTCTCTGCGGACGCAGAGCAAGGATCTCCACCTCGCCGCGGATCTCCACGGATTTATGCTGCTTTGTCTCGATGAGGGTGCAGGTGATATCCCTGAATTTCTGTATTTTGATATCGTTCCCGGCCGTGTCCTTCATCACGTTGCCGTTGGCATCCAGCACATATTCGAAACCGTCGGCTATCCGCTTGTTGAAGATCTCATCCGTATCCTCCGTATGGTCGGGTGAAACAGCCACCGACAGCAGTTCAACGATCACCTCGTAATCATAATCGATATCCTTGTCCACATGCTTGAAATGGTATTCCACCCACTCGCTGGACAGTCCCTGCGTGTCAAACGAGATCAGGTCCTCTTCCACCTGGACCGGCAACTGGATGGGACTCTGGTTGACCACCCCGACGATCACCCTGCTGATCCCTTTCATGCGCGCCTCATAGATCAGTTCATCAATATTTGGGTATTGTCCCCCGCTGTACTCCGAAGCCTTCATCAGCTGGAAGTAGGCATCCCGGTAATCGTTTTTCTGAAGCGCGTTCTCGAGGAGTCCTTTGCCGTTCTCATAAAAGAAATCTGCCGCTTTTCGCTTGGCTGCTATCATCTCCGCATCATAGTCCACATATTCGTAACTGTATGTTTTGCCTTCAACGGTGAGCGGGGTTACCGTGCGCACCTTGCGCTGGCGTTCTTTCATCACATTGTACCTGTTGAAGATCTCGTCATAGCTGTCCGGATTGTTCTCCATTTTCAGGAACCTGATCCTGTCCAGGTCCCTTTCATTGGCCAGCTGGTATGCCCTGTCCATTTCGGCTGCCCTTTTGGCGCTGGGCTTTTTGAGCAGTTTCTTCACTGTTTTGTCAATGACGGCATCATACTGTCCGCGCTGTAATTTTTTGGTGGTGGAACCGCATCCTGCCACCAGCAGAACGGCAATGAGCAATGGTAGTGTCCTTTTCATGCCCGGGTGATTTAGAGTTTAAGGCTGATTTATACGAAGCTAATTTATAAAAAAAAAAGCCGACCAATCGCCGGCTTTTTTTAACATGCATGAATATCTTTTACTGCAGCACAAAGTTGATGGGGAAGGTAAAGAGCACCTTCACCGGCTTCCCGCGCTGCTTCCCGGGGGTCCATTTGGGAGATGACATGACCACCCTGATGGCTTCTTTGTCCAGGGCCGGGTCAACGCTCCTGACCACCACCGCATCTACCACCTGACCGGTCCTGTTGACTGCAAACTGAACGATCACGCGTCCGCTGATCCCGTTCTCGGCAGCGATTTCCGGGTACCTCAGGTTCTGAGCAATGTACTTGCGGAACTCCGTGGCGGGATCGCCCCCGTTAAAGGTGGGCATATCCTCCACAATGTAGAAAACCTCTTCTTCTTCAATTTCTTCCTCATCATCGGAGATCACCGTGGTGAAATCGTATTCGGTGTCCTCGGTGGCTTCCATGTCGAAGTCGAATTCGTCATCAATCTCCACGTCATCGTCCACGATGTCCAGCACCTCGGCCACCTTGGGCTGTTCGGGTTTGGGCTCCGGCTTGGGCTCCTCCCTCCGGGTGATCTGCATCATCTCATCTTCGAACTGGATCTCCTGCACCATTTCTGAAGTATCCTCCTTATCGGGACCTTTCGTCCACTCAAAGGCAATCAGAATGATGGAAAGCGCCACAACAAGGCCGACCTCAAGAAATATTCCTTTTCTTCTTTCCAGATCAACCTTTTCTGATTTTTTCTGTTCCATGGGTGTGTTAGGATTTGGGCTTAAAAATACGGATTTACATTTTATATTTCAAACAGAAACTTCATAAAGATCATTCCTCCATCTAAATTACATCAAAAATTCTGCCAAACAAGCTTTTATTCTTCTGTATTTTTTGATATTTTTGCCACCCTGATCGGGGCATTAGCTCAGTTGGCTAGAGCGTTTGACTGGCAGTCAAGAGGTCATCGGTTCGATTCCGATATGCTCCACACAGCATATGAAGCAGTTACAGACTTAAGTGTTTGTAGCTGCTTTTTTATTTGCATACAATGTGCATATAAATCCTTTCAAAAGACGAGATTCTTTTATCCAGAACCCCGTTGTATTACATCTCATTCTCAAGCATAACGGCTAGATTGTATATATCACGGATTCTTCATATCTTCAATCTCTACAATTCAACCTCTGACTAATGACCATCAATTTCACGGAGAAAGCGAATTTCATCTGGAGCATAGCGGATTTACTAAGAGGCGATTATAAACCTCATGAATACGGAAGGGTAATACTACCTCTTACTGTTCTTCGTCGTCTGGATTGTGTCCTGACACCAACGAAAGAGCAAGTCCTTGCAAAGCTCCAGATTGTGCAAAGTATGAACCTGGAGAACATTGATCC
>DSDZ01000057.1 GCA_011048475.1 Bacteroides sp.
GCGACGACCTGGGGTATGGCGACCTGGCCTGTTTCGGCAGCAGCCTGATCCGGACGCCCCACATTGACCGGCTGGCGGCGGAAGGGATGAAGTTCACCGAATTCTACAGTGCATCCCCGGTCTGCTCTCCTTCGAGGGCTGCGCTGCTGACGGGCAGGATCCCGCAGCGCATGGGCATCAACGGGGTATTCTTCCCCCGTTCGTATACGGGGATGCCGGTGGAGGAGATCACCATTGCCGATGTGCTGAAAAAGCAGGGCTATGCGACAGGAGTGGTGGGGAAATGGCACCTGGGCCACCGCAGGGAGTTTCTGCCGCTTCAGCGGGGATTCGACGAATATTTCGGGATCCCTTACAGCAACGACATGCAAAGCGTGGTGTACATAGAGGGCAACCAGGTGGTGGATTTTCATCCCGACCAGCACTTCACCACGCGGACCTATACTGAAAAGGCGGTGGATTTCATTGAGAGGCATTCCGGGGGACCCTTTTTCCTGTACCTGGCCCATACCATGCCGCATGTGCCCATCTATGCATCGCCGGAGTTCCAGGGCCGGTCGGGCCGCGGGATCTATGCCGATGTGATCGAAGAAATCGACTGGAGCGTGGGAGAGGTGCTGTCGAAGCTGGAAGAGAAGGGAATCATGAAGCGGACGCTGGTGGTCTTCTCCAGCGACAACGGTCCGTGGCTGGTGATGCGGGAGCTGGGCGGCTCGGCAGGGATGCTGCGGGAAGGCAAGCAGTACACCTTTGAAGGGGGTCAACGGGTGCCTGCGCTGGCCATGTGGCCGGGGGTGATCCCGGAAGGATCGGTGTATGACGACATCAGCCTGATGATGGACTGGTTCCCCACCTTCGCGGAGATGGCGGGGGCGGAGGTGCCGGGCGACCGGGATTATGACGGGGAAAGTATCCTGCAGGTGCTGCGGGGGACAGGCCGGCGGAGCGGCAGGGAGTTCCTCTATTATGACGGGGCGGAGCTGCAGGGCTACCGTTACGGTGAGTGGAAGCTGAAGCTTCCCTTTGAAGGGAACAGGGGAAGTGCCGGGATGAAGGCGGTTCCTCCGCACGATACCCTGCTCTTCAACCTGAAGTCAGATCCCGGCGAACGGCACAACCTGGCCCGGGAGATGCCGGAGATGGTGGACTCGATGGTGGTCCGGATGGAAGCATACAGGGAATCGAAAGGAGCGATGCCTCCCTCGCTGGTGATCGGCGATCCGGCGGATCATTCCCATTACGTGTATCTGCGGGAAAAATACGGGGAAGGCTACTGGAAGCCGGACTGGTAGGTCAGTCCAGGAATGGCAGGAGTCCCGTCGGACCGGGAACGGGTCGCGGGGGCTTCGGGTTGAGCGGGATGCCGTTGAGCACCTTCTCGTAAAGGGGCAGGAAATTGCGGGCCATCTGCAGGGAGGAGAATTTGTCGCAGACATATTCGTGGCACCTGCGCCTGTCGTAGCTATCCACATGTTCCAGGGCGCGGACAAGTTCCGATTGCCTTTCCGAAAGGAATCCGAATTCGGGGGTGACGATCTCCGGCAGCGCACCGTAAGGGGTTCCGAAGACCGGGCACCCGAAGTAGAGGCTCTCCACCACCGAAAGCCCCATGGGCTCGTGCCACCGGATTGGGAACAGGAGGGCCCGGGACCCGTTGATCAGAGTGTTCTTTTTCGCTCCCCCGACCATCCCTTCAAACCGCACCCTTGGGTCCAGGGTGATCCGGAATCCCATTTTCAGATTCACCCGGTATCCGCCGAGCACCCGCAGGGGGATTCCCGCTTCCCTGGCGATCCGGATGCATCCTTTCAGGTTCTTCACCTTCCATGCGGCTTTCCCCAGGAAATGTACATAGCTTCGTTTCACGTCGAAACGCGGTTTCCCGTATTCCTCCAGTCCCAGTCCGTTGTAAACGAATACCTCGCTCCCGAACCGCCTGGCATGGTCCCTGGAAATAAAGGTGGTGTTGATGTCAAAATCCCGCCGGAGCGTTGAGTTCCCGTGCAGGGTGACCATGTAAGGCTTCGGCAGTGGCTCCCACACCGGGATGTGGGAATGCACCAGGTCCGCCGACACGGGGATCTGCAGGGCCAGGGGCTGACCTGGATCGAGAAAGCGCACCTCCGCGAAGTCGCACGCCGAGCCTTTCCCCGCCAGGAACGTGATGCGGTGTCCCATATCGGCGAGTTCCTTTCCCAGGTACCACACATCCCTTCCCGTGCCCCCGTAACGGAGCACCGGGATCTTCCGGTTGTAGACCAGGAGGATGTGCAGCTTTTTCATGGCCCTGTTCTTTTACCGATCCTGGAGATCACGGACAATAGCAGGGGAATGTCGGTGGTCCCCACCGTGGCAAGCCTTTCCATGATCCTGTGGAACAGGGGCGAACCTTCGGGGATCCCGGTCTCCGAAAGCAGATCCCTCACCCGCGACTTCAGCTCCCCGTACCCTTCACCCGATTTCTGGAGCTGCTTACCCGGACGGATCAGCCGGTTCAGCGGGGAAAGCTCATAGGCGGTGATCATGACGGACTGCGCCAGGTTCAGGGAGGGGTAGGCGGTGGCCATGGGGATCGTGAAGGCCAGGTCGGATTGGAGGATCAGCTGATTGGGGAGCCCGCTCTCCTCGGTCCCGAAAAGGATCCCCACCCGGCGCAGCCCTGCTTTCCGCTCTTCCAGGAAGGAGCGCAGGTCGCGGCTGGAATGATAATCGTGCTTGGCGCTCCGCATCTTTGCGGTGGTGCAGGCCAGCAGGTCGAGGTCGGATGTCGCTTCCTCCGCCTCACCGAATACTTCTGCATGTTCCAGGATCTCACGGGAGCCGTGGGCCATCATGCTTGCCTCTTCGCCCAGGTGGTCACACGGATCGATCAGCCTGAGGTGACTGAACCCCATGGTCTTGATGGCCCTGGCGGCAGCCCCCACATTGCCCGGTTCACCCGGGCGGTACAGGATAAAGATGATTTCCAAATCAGAACTAAGATAAGTAAAAACGGGGACTAAAGCCTGTCCAGGTTGCGGATGATCCGCATGCCGCGCGATTTGAAACCCGCGCTGTGGTGGATGATCCGGTCCTCGATCACCGCCCTGAGCTCTTCCTTCAGTTCCGGGTAAATGAGCACGTGGTTGTAGATGATCTGCATGGCGTGCACCTTCACCGCCACGGGATACTCTTCCGAAGCCATGTAGCCGAAACAGAGATCCACCAGCAGGCCCTGGTCCTCCCCCGGGATCTCGTAACGGGCGAGCAGCCGGAGCATCAGGCGGATCACGCCCGTGGAGGTGACCGTGGGAAGCTTCCGGATGATCCGGTGCAGGTGGTCCACGGCAAGTTCCGGGTGTTTTTCGGCGCAGCCGTCCAGGATCCAGGCGGCACGCCAGGCCAGCGGATCCTGTTCATGCAGGGCCATATCCAGAAGGGATCTGAAGGATGCGGCCGACCGGCCTACCTCCCTGATGTACACTTCTTTTTCAAATCCCGAAGGAATATCGGTCAGCAGCGATCGGAAATCCATGAACAATTTTATTCCTCTCCGGTCTCCTCACCGGCCTCATCTCCCTGCTCCGCGGCCTGCCGCATGGAGATCACCGAGTAGCCCCTGGTGGAGATCGCGTGTGAATGGTTCATGTCCAGCGCAGTTACCTGCATCACCACCCGCTCTTCATCCTCCTTGTCTGTGTAATCATACTCCATCACCCCGTCCAGGTCCGATGCCCCCCGGAAGGAGGTCCCGAATGCCTGCTGGTTCATGAGCATCTCCTTCCGGAGGTCCTTCCCCAGTTTTTCCGAAGCCCACATCCGGGTCAGAGAGGTTTCGTCTTCAATCAGGTACTCTTCGCAGGTATAACCCAGGATCTGCTTGGTCCTGCCCGTCTTGTACTGCTTGTAGCTGACCGCTTCCTCCTGCTCCCCGGCCGCATCCTGGAGGTCCTCTTCACTGATGTGGAAGCCGAAGCCTGATTTCTCTCCGTCCGAGTCGGTGAGCATTAGCATGGACAAGTTCTTTGAATCGTACAGGAAGGTTAGCTTGTCCCCCTTGTCCGAAGTCACCATGGCATAGTCCTTTGTCCCCTTGTTGAAATAGGAGTCGTACACCACCTTGTCATCCTGCTTCTCTCCCTTTTCGTAACTGGTAACCTCCATCTGCACGTATGCATCGAAGGTGTATTGTTGCTCGTAGGCCACATTGCCTTTCAGTCCCAGCGCATCCAGATAGACATCGTCCAGGGTCCTGTTGGGCGAAGGATCCGGTTCACGTCCCTCTTCCACAGCCTGAACGCTGTCTTTTTCGGCCTGGTCCTCCAGGACCTTTTCAACGATCTTGTTCCTCACGATGCTCCTGAGGCTCTGCGCCTGCAATTCCGCGAAGGGAATGATCAGGGCAGGGATCAAAACAGTCAGTAAAATCTTTTTCATGGCATGCTATTTTTTTGTTGAGGTGTTCTAAAAGCGCTTTCCCGTCCGGGCAGAATGCAAGTTACGAACTATCTCCCTCATGAGGCAAGGATCGGATTTTGATTTTGACCACCGAATGGAATTTATATGCCAATCCCCCGGGATATGGCTATCTTTGCCGGTACCCCAGATCCGGGTAGCGATGCAATTCGAAAAGGAACTAATCCCAGGCAGGCTGATCAGGCGCTACAAGCGTTTTCTGGCGGATGTGCAGCTGGAGGACGGGAGAGAAGTGACCGCCCACTGCACCAATTCGGGTTCCATGAAAAGCTGCCTGGAGGAGGGGGCGCCGGTCTACCTCTCGCCCGTGGCAGATCCCTCCAGGAAAACCCGGTATACCTGGGAGATGATCAGGATCGGGGGCGACTGGGTGGGGATCAATACTTCCCGCCCGAACCAGCTTGCATGGGAATGGATCAGCCGGGGACTGATCCCGGGACTGGAAAGGATCCGGGAGCTGAAAAGGGAGGTGAAGTGGGAGGACAGCCGGTTTGATTTGTACGGGGAGGGGAACGACGGGAAATGTTTCATCGAGGTGAAAAATGTGACGCTGAAGGAAGGGGAGCTTGCGCTGTTCCCCGATGCGGTGACCATCCGGGGGCGGAAACACCTGCAGACACTCATCAGGGCAAGGAGGGCCGGCTTCAGGCCAGTGATGCTCTATGTGGTCCAGCGCATGGATGTGAAGATGTTTTCTCCGGCAAGGGAGATTGATCCTGATTACGGGACAGCACTGGATGAAGCGGTGTGGCGGGGAGTGGAGATTATGGCCGCCCAGGCCCGGGTGAGCCCGGACGGAATAGAATTCCACAGGATGCTGCCGGTGGCCCTGTGATCCCCGCGCGTGCTACAGTACCTCGGCTGCCTCGATAAGCGTCAACCCTTTTTCCTCTGCATACTGGTATGCCTGGTGCATGAAAGCCTGCAGCCTGAGGTCGATGGAAGCGTCCTCCTGGCCGTCATAGGCAATATTCACGTAGGGTATGTTGTGCTTGTCCTTCCTCAGCTGGTCCGACAGGGAAGTCACCAGGGTACCGGGCAGGCAGGTGAAAGGAAGGATGTTGGCGATACCCGAGATACCCTTGTCCGCCAGGATGGCGGAAGTCCCCAGGTTCAGGGCCGGGTCTCCGTCATAGTGCCGGTGTACATAGGGCCCGCAGGCATTGAGCATATCCTTGACAGCCACCTCCTTATCCTCATCGAACAGTCCGTGGAACTGACGGGCCATTTTCCTGGCCACATACTCCTGGGAGATTTCCTGGATCTTCGATTTGATCACCCCCTTGAAATCCCGTTTCCATTTGCTGTCACGGGTGTACCGGATGGTGGAATAGGAAAGCCATTCGGCAAAAGGTGCGATCCAGGTCTCCGCTCCGAATTTTTCAAGTCTCTCCACCAGGTGTGCGCTGCAAAACGGGTTGTCCCGCATGAAGATCTCGCCCACGACGGCGACCACCGGCTTTCTTTTTCCGTTGGAAAGCGGGATCTGCGTGAATGCGTAACCGATCTTTGCCAGCACATCGGTCAGGTCCCTGCCTCCGTTCTCCATACACGTTACCAGGTCCGCCAGGCCCTGCTGATACACCTGGTCGGTATTGCCGGGGATCAGTTCGTAGGGTCTCCTTTCCTGTTTCAGTTTCCGCAGGATGTCCACGGCCAGGAAACCTTTCCAGGCGTTTAGCCGGAACTTTGTTCCGTGTCCGGCCGAAATGTCCTCATAGGAGCTGTCATTGCTGGGTGCGATGATCTCGGTCTTGTCAAATCCCAGCCGGTCGAACAGTACCCGCTGGAATCGGTTGTACTGGCCGAACCTGCAGGGACCATTGTGATCGGGCATGAAGAAACTGACTTTGGCCGGATCCACTCCGGGCTCCATGAGCTTGGAGAGGAAACTCCCGGTGGTGGCGATCATGGGGAAACATTCCCGGGCCGATGTATATTTCCTGGCCAGGTCGAGTTCTTTCTGGGTCTGTACGGGAAGCGATTCCGAATTGATCCCGAAACTGCGGCAAACTCCGGCGATCACATAGGAAGCATCGTTCATGTAAGGGAAATAGAGCACCCTGTCCTTCATGGGCGATCCTTTCCCGACCCTGGGGACAAAGACCTGTTTTTTCTTTTCCTTGATCAGCTTGGATCCTTTCAGGCTGTCTAAAAATGCCTCGTACCGGGTGATCATCCCCGCATCCGCACTGTGTTCGTCAATCTCGATCTCCATGTAGGGTTTCCCGGCCATTTCCTCGTGAACAAAATGTGCTAAGAATGAATCGGGTCCGCAACGGAAATTACCCATGTAGACTGCGTGGAGGCGGGGATCCCGGGCAACGATCCGGGAGGCGGCCAGGATGCGCTGACCGTTGGGCCAGTACATCTTATCGTAGTCTTTTGTGATATGCTCTTCATGAAGCGGGAGGTAATCTGTGGGGATCGGAAGCACATCCAGGTTGATCAGCTTCTCCACCATGCTCAGGTTGAGGGCAGGGTCGCCTGTATTGTAGGGCCGTCCCAGCACCACCACCGTCTCCCGGTCCTCCGGCAGGCTTGCCATCACTTCGCGTCCCCGCTGTTTTACCCGTTCCTCGAAAGCGGTCTGTTTTATGTCCGCTTCCTTCATGGCCGCTGCGATCTGCTTCCTGCTTAATCCGAATTTCTTTCCGAAGTAATCGTGCAATTCCTTCTCAGCCACCTTATTCCCGTAACGGAAGTTCAGCGTCGGGGTGAGCAGTTTGTTCTTCTGTTCCTCGGGCAGCGAGGCACGCACCATGAACGGTACGGTCTGTACCCAGGGACAATTGCAGTTGTTGGTGGGATTGTCCGCGGCGCCTTTCACATTGATGATGAACGGAGTGAACACATAATCCGCTTTCCCTTCCAGCAATTCGTAGATATGTCCGTGCATCACCTCCACCGGGAAGCAGGTTTCGGCCACTATCAGGCTGAGTGATTTCTTGATCGTCTGGTTGTTGGTCTCCTCGGAGATGATCACGTTAAACCCGAGCTCCCTGAAAAAAGTACTCCAGTATTGGAATTCCTGGTAAAACACCATCAGTCCCCTGGGAATCCCCACGGTAATCTTTTCAGGATCATTCCCCGGGGTGAATCCGTCCGTCAGCATCCCGATCCGCTCCTCAAAATAGTTGGGGATCCCTTCCCCTTTCCCTTTGCGTTCATCCAGCTCGTATTTTTCACAGCGTCCGCCGTAGTAAAGGGGCTTTTTCTCTCCCTGGATCCGTATCCTTCTGATCTCGCACTGGTTGGAGCATCCTTTGCAGGTGAAACGGTCAACCGTGTAAGGGATCTTGCTGATGTCCCATCCTTTGAACCGGGTTTCCAGGTTGTTCTCCTTCACATAATCCCGGGCGAGCATGGCAGCCCCGATGGCACCCGTCACATCAAAATGGGGCGGGATAAAGATCTTTTTGCCCGTGACCTTTTCAAAGGCGGCCACCACGGCCCGGTTGTTGGTAACCCCGCCCTGGAACAGGATGTGGTTCCCGATCCGTTTCTTCCGGACCACCTTCTGGATATAGTTATGGACGATGGAGTAGGCGAGTCCCCCCACCAGGTTGGGCGTTTCCACCCCACGCTGCTGAAAGGCGTTCAGGTCCGATTCCATGAACACGGTGCACCGGTCTCCCAGTCCCGCCGGCCTGTCAGCCCCCAGGGCCAGTTCCCCGAATTCCTCCACGATGTTGATCTCAAGTTTTTCCGCCTGCTCTTCCAAAAAAGAGCCGGTCCCGGCGGCACACACCTTGTTCATCTCGAAATCCACCACCACCCCGTTGTCGATGCTGATATACTTGGAGTCCTGTCCCCCGATCTCAAAAATCGTATCCACTTCCGGATCAAAGGCAATGGCAGCAGTTGCCTGGGCCGTGATCTCGTTGCGGATCACATCGGCTCCCACGAAATCACCCGTGAGGTACCGACCCGAACCGGTGGTGCCGGCTCCTTTCACAACGACCCTGTCGCCCACCTCGTCGAATATTTCCACCATTCCCTGCCTGATGGCTTCAAGGGGTTTGCTGGCCGTGGGAAGGTAACGGCGGGCTATCACCCGGTTGTGGTCGTCGATCAGCACCACGTTGGTGCTCAGCGAACCGATGTCCAGTCCCAGGTAAACTTCGTATTTATCTTCGGAGACAGGGAGGGGGTAAACCTCCTTGTTGATGTTGGATTCAGGAGGAGTAAGGGGTTCGAAGGAATTACCCTTGGATTTTTCCCCGTTGAGATATGCCTCGAGCTCGGTTGTCCCTTTGTAGGGTTCCTGCCCGTTCCCGTTATCCAGATTATACAGTACCGCCCCGATGGCGCCCATGGACCTGTTGTATTCCGGGATCAGCAGCTCTTCCTCGCCTGCCTTGAGCTGCTCCCTGAAAGCCCTTACCATCCCGATGTTGGAAGAAACACCTCCCTGGAACATGACCGGGAACCGGATGGTTTTCCCCCGTCCCAGTGAACTGATGAAATTCCGTGCCACCGCGAAGCACAATCCCGCCACGATGTCATGCACCGGGGTGGCGATCTGCTGCAGGTGGATCATGTCGCTCTTGGCAAATACGCTGCACCGGCCCGCGATGCGGGGAGGATTTTCGGATTTCAGGGCGAGCTCCCCGAACTCCTTTTCGATGGACACGCCGATCCGTTTTGCCTGCTGATCCAGGAAAGAGCCCGTACCGGCCGCACACAGGGTATTCATTTCAAAGTCGGAAAGCCTGGAAGCGTCACCATCCAGCGCATCCATGAAGATCAGTTTGGAATCTTCACCCCCCATTTCAATGATCGTCCGAACCTGCGGATATAATTTTGAAACGGAGGTGGACTGGGCCACGATCTCGTTCACATAGGTGCCGCCGATCAGTTCAGAGGCAAGCTTGCCGCCGGTTCCCGTAAAACTGAACTCCCCGTACTGGTCCTCTCCGTATATCTCTTCAAGAATATCAAGGATCTCCTTCAGCTTCCGGAAGGGTTTGCCGTGGCAGTAATCATATCGTTCGCGAACGATGTTCCCGCCGGAATCTGTAACAATGGTGTTGATGGAGATGGACCCGATATCAAATCCGAAATGGTATACCTGGCTCATAAATTCGCTTTAGGGTAAGAATCGTCTCACATCTCGCTTAACGCGAGACAGCAAAATAATGAAAAAAAACGATGCTGGCGAAGCAAAGGGGTTGGAATATGGAGATTATTTTTAATGAATATAAATAAAAATTAATCAGAGGGTGGATAAAAAATCCACCACCCGGTTGCTGTCCCCCGCCGCATCCACCTCTGCGTCTTTGTAGATCAGCGTCCCTTTCCGGTCCAGGATGAAGGTCCACCGCTGGATGGTGGTTCCGCGTTCCAGATCCCAGGTTTTTCCCCCGATCTCCTTCTCAATATGGCCCCCCTCGTTCCTGGGAACCCCGAAAAGATCGGCAATATCTCCCGTCTGGTCGGACAGGAGTGTGAAATTGAGCCGGTACTCATTGGCAAACATTTTCAGGGTAACGGGACTGTCGCCGGAAATTCCCGCCACCTGCGCCCCCACGGCCTCCAGATCGCCCTTCTGGTCCCGATAGCTGCAGGCTTGTGCCGTGCATCCCCCAGTGAAGGCAACCGGATAGAAATACAGGACCAGGTATTTGGCCGATTTCAGGTTCTTTTTCAGCTGCCATGTGTCCCCGTCCTGGTCAATGGCCGAAAAATTGGGGACTTTCTCCCCCAGCTTCACCTGGGATGAAGCGAGGGCTGCCGTCAGAAGAAGGGCAGCAGAAGTGAGGATCGTTCGGTTCATCTGTTCCGGGTTATGTAAGATCGTTCAATATAACAATTATCAGACGAAGATGTTACGTGCATCGTTACATGAAACCGTTTTTTCGTAATTTTAATGAAGCATTCGGTTTTAATGAAGCATTCGGATCCCCGGCTGGAAGCCTGAGGATCTTCTTTATAAAATATACATATCCCCGGATCAGGCCATGTATCTCCTGAAGATGATCATATGCCTCATGACGGCATACCTGGCGGGAAGCATCAATTTCGCCATCCTGATCTCCCGGTGGGCAAAAGGCATTGACATCCGGCAGGTGGGGAACAGGAACCCGGGGACGTCCAATGTGGGAAGGGAAGTGGGAAAAGGCTGGGCGGGACTTGTGTTCCTGGGCGATATGGCCAAGGGGCTGCTCCCCCTTGTCATGGCGAAAGTGTTCCTTTTTCCGGGTGGGAGTGCACCGGAGCACCTCCCCCTTTTTCTTACGGGAATGGCAGCCATCGCTGGACATTGCTGGCCGCTTTTCTTTCAGTTCAAAGGAGGAGGTGGACTGGCGACTTCGATCGGGGTGTACATGTTCTTTATCCCTGCAGAATTTCTCCTGACCCTGCTGATCTGCTTCGGAGCGAACCGCCTGCTGTTCCGGACCAGGAAATATTCTGTGGGACAGCTGGTCCCCATGTGCTTTGTTCCCCTGGCGCCATTGATGACGCTGGTCAGCGCGCTTTTCTTAAGGATTTCCATCACGGACGGATTGACAATCGGCGGATACCCCTGGTCCCTGGTGGCGGGCGTCGCCCTCCTTTCCGTCTATCTTTTTATCATAAACCTGAACATCGTCAGGGAGAGATTTTCGAAAGAAGGTACAGATTGAAGCAATGGAAAAAGGTCCCTGTCTCCTGATCGTGGCCGCCGCAATGGTCCTCCTGCCCCTGGCCGGAGTCGTCTGCCTGTTTCGCAGAAAAGGCATGGCCGTCACCGGGAAGGATGTGGAGCTCAAGAAGTGGCGGATCATCGCCCGTCCCTTTGCCCTCCTGTTCATCCCCATTCATGTATTCATGGGGGACAGGGTACTGCTGTACCTGCTGGGAGCCCTGGCCATCATTTTCATTGCCACCGACCTGTACCGCCTATTCTCCAGGCGTCAGCTTTCCCTGTTTTACAAAAAAACGGAGATCCAGCGGTTCTCCTCCATGACCTCTTTCCTTGTGGCTGTCTTTATTATCTTTTTCCTGTTTCCGCCAAAGGTGAGCTACCTCTGCCTGACATTCATCGTGGTTGGTGACCTGGCAGCCAAGATCTCGGGGATGAAATTCGGCCGGACCAGGCTCATCCACGGAAAGACCCTGGAGGGATCGCTTGGATTCCTGACGGGCTGTCTCTATGCAGGATCCGTCATCTGCATGATCTTCGGATTCCCCTGTTCCTACCTGCTGATCGGGGCCCTGTGCGCCACCCTGGCCGAACTGTTCACCTTTTATGTGGACGATAACTTTACCATCGGAATCCTCACCGGGGTCACCCTGCAGGCGCTGCATTATTTCCAGGTGATCTGAGCAGGGGCTCATAACCCATTCAGGGTCAGCATTCAGAAAGAATCAAAATAGGCAGTTAATCCAAAATATATGGTATATTTATATGTTTTCTTGAAGAGCATATTCAGTTGTTAACTATCATCATCCGGCATGATTCCGGCTCAGTTTTTTGTGAACCCGTCCCCCTGTTTTATATATTTTATGAATATTCTGCTTCCAGTCAATAATTACGGGAGAATCCTTCAAATGAGCATACTTTTTCAACCAACATAACACTCATGAAATCTCTTAAATCACTGACAGGTTTATTTATCTGTATTCTTTACTGTTCATTTTGTTATTCCCAGAACAATCCTGAATATGTAGAATACGAAGTTTTATTCGATGATCCGAATTACGAGAAGTTATCGATCAAAGCGTATCCGTTTACATACTGGCAATTTGGAGGGGGCAACTGGGAATTCTATTATGGTGCAGAAATTGACTGGGCACCCGTATCCAGAATCAGGCTCGAAGCACTGTTGTTAAATACCTTCAAGTATTCAGACCTGGGCTACTGGAATACTTTCAGAGATCACGACAAGGTTTCAATCAACAGCAGGGATGATGATTTTCGAAATGGTTATTTGATAAATCTTGGGGGATCCTTTGTGATTAGCCAGAAGACAATAAAGGTACAGGAAGCTTTACCGTTAAATAAGATAGATTTGCCATTTGACCGGTATCTGTTGGAGTACATCGAAGTTCCAGTTACAAGAAAGAAAATGATATCATTGAGAACGGGTGTCTTATTTTACAATCAGATGTACAACAGCCATGTCTATGATGAAGACAGGATATTCTATTCACAGGACAGTGCAGCGTTTCATCAGGACAGGGTAATATTTCCGGACGGATCTTCCAGAGATGAGCTGAATGGTGATGGATGGTCAACGAATTTTATGGCCACCGCCTTTTATGCGGGAGTTTCAAAAACAACGATATCTTCCAGCGGGTACCTGGTAGGTTCTACCAGGAAGATGCATTTCTATAAACAACTATCAGCTTATGCAGACGTTATCTACGCCCCCAATGTCACCATCAATTCCATCAGTTTTGAAGGGGTTGAATATGATATTTTCAAGGTGACAAACCTCGGATTCCGGTTTGGAGGGATTTATTACGGAGGATTTAAAAGAGCTGGTAAAAAAACCGACACTGGAGTAAATATAGAAATGGGATGGTATCCGGGTATCAAAGGGGGCAATTTCTTTTTAAATCTGGCCCTTTTTGCACCGATTATCCAATTCCGTTGATCACAATGGTACTGTTCGCTCCGGTTTTTACAACCGGGCCGCCATCCGGTCCACAAATTCCCGGCAGACCTCTTCCACCGGACTGTTGCCTGTGAAGTTGGCGGACACAACGATCTCGCCGGTTGTGATATCCGTGATGGTTGCCGAAAAGTTTGTAAAATCGTAGTGTCTCGGCAGCCGCAGAAAATCCAGGTACACCTTTCCCGAAAACTCGAGTACATAGACGGAATTCAATTCAACGACCCTGTAAAGCTCGGCGTTCATCTCTCTGGCGGCACCCTCCGTATCCGGGGATCCCTGCACATATTTGTAGACGGTCCTTGCAGTGGAGCCGGAGATCACATGGAAACCCTCGTCCATCATCAGATTGGTCAGGATGCCTTCGATCCCGGCCGCATCTTCGGGATCCAGTTTATTCATGATGGTGATGGTGTCAACGGTGGAGAAGGAGGTCCCCGGTTTCACCACCACGTTCAGACCGGCATCCGGCTCCATCTGACCGGCACCGCTGTCCGTTGTCTTCTGCTGGCTCGCGCAGGAAAGGAACAGGACCATGATCAGCATGGCGCCGGGGAGTTGAAGATTCGATCGTTTCATCGTAGACTGTTTTTATGGAAAGATGTGAAATTTATCAAATGCGATGGAAAATATCAATGCCACCCCTATTGACATGCAATATTATTATCACGTAACTTAACTCAAAGAATTCAAACAGATCATATGAAAAGAACAGAAATTGCTTTCAGGCTGAGGATCTGGCTGGCGGAACTGGCCCTGCTGGCATACCCGGTAATGATTATCGGTCAGGCCGGAATACAGGGATCATGGATTTATACTGATCCTTACGGTGAAATGGCCATGCAGATAACTGCCAGTACGATCTCCATCAACGGGCAGACATACCCGTACAGTGCCCAGGGAAATGTCCTGATGATAAACGAAGGTGCTGTGACAACACCGTATCCTTATTTACTTGACGGGAACAGGTTGACAATCGAATTCCCGGGCGGCATGGAAATTTTATTCAACCGAAAAACAGAAGGCACATCCATGAAGGGCCAGTTGCCACAAAGCATGACAGGACCCTCAGCAACCGGCGGACAACGCCCATCGTCGCTGTCGGGCAGATGGATCTTCCGGAGCCAGCAGGGCCAGCTCGAACTGGAGTTCATTACCGATAACCAGCTTTCTTTTAATGGAGAGACAATTTCATACCAGCTTAAAGAGGGAATTATTCAGGCCATGGGTGATTACGGGTGGATCGATTATCCGTACACGATCAGCCAGAATAATCTGACTGTCACGTTTCCTGACGGTACACAGATCCCTTTCAGCAGGGCAGGTTCCGCTTCAGTGAATCAGCAGAATGAAAATCAGCTTGCGACAAC